>JAJYVM010000044.1 GCA_021792015.1 Bacillota bacterium
CGCCCCGCGCATCCGTCCGGCAGCCCCGGCCACCTGCCCCCACCCCCCGTGCGGCCGCCCGCCCGTGCCCGGCCGCCCGCCGGTTGACATCGCAGCACCGCGCGCGCTATTGTTCTGACATGAACGTTCGTTGATGAACGAGTATGCGAGGTGACAGAGCCATGGTGGTGCCGGCGACAGCCGAGGAGATCGTGTCGCTGTTTCACGGCATCAACCGCACGCTGGGCCGGCGCGTTGCCGACCAGATGAAGCCGGCCGATCTCCCGGCCGGGACGCACCTGGTCCTCCACCTGGCCCATGACCGGCCCGGCCTGACGGTGAGCGAGCTGAGCCGGGCCGTGGGCCAGGCCAAGAGCCGCACGTCGGTGGTCGTGGACTGGCTGGCCGAGCGCGGGATGGTCGAAAAGCGCGCCGACCCGGACGACCAGCGGCTGGTGCGGGTGTATGCGACGCCACGCGTCGAGGAGATCTGGCGGGGCATGCACCGGATGATGGAGGAGATGATGGCGGCGCTGCTCGCGGACCTGGATGCCGAGCAGCGGGCCAGCCTGGTGGCGGGCCTGCGCCAGCTCCGCGATGCCGCCAAGCGCAAGGGATGGTGGAAGGAATGACGCCCGAGGGAATGAGGGCCAAGGGAACGACGCCCGGGGCAACGACAATGCATGGAGCGACGGCTGGGACTGCCACGACAACGCAGAGAGCGACGGTCCAGGGACCGGCGGCGAGGACGGTCGCCACGCCGGCCGGGCCCGCGGCCGGGACCGGGCCCGCGGCCAGCCGCGCCGGCGCTGGCCCGGCGATCCGGGTCGACGGCCTGACCAAGAAGTTCGGCGACTTCACGGCGGTCGACGCCATCTCGTTTGACGTGCGCTACGGCGAGATCTTCGGCTTTCTCGGCCCCAACGGCGCCGGCAAGACGACGACGATCCGCATGCTCGCGACCCTCATGCCGCCGAGTTCCGGCAGGGCCGTGCTGAACGGCTTCGATGTGGTCCACCAGCAGGTGAAGGTCCGCGAATCGATCGGGCTGGTCTTCCAGGACAACTCGCTCGACGACCGGCTGTCGGCGAACGAGAATCTGTACTTCCATGCCCTGATGTACGACATGCCGGCCGCCGAGTTCGAGCCGCGCGTGCGCGAGGTGCTGAGCATGGTCGACCTCCTCGACCGCCGCCACGCCATCGTGCGCACCTTCTCCGGCGGGATGCGGCGCCGCCTGGAGATCGCCCGCGGCCTGCTGCACCACCCGGCCGTGCTCTTCCTGGATGAGCCGACGGTCGGCCTGGACCCGCAGACGCGCGCGGCGATCTGGGAGCATGTGAAGAGGCTGCGCGACGGGTTCGGGGTGACGGTCTTCATGACCACCCACTACATGGACGAGGCGGAGAACTGCGACCGCATCGCCATCATCGACCACGGGCACATCGTCGCCCTCGGCTCGCCCGAGGAGCTGAAGGCCAGCGTCGGCGAGGACATCATGAGCGTCGGCGCCGCCGACCCGCAGGCCCTGGCCCCGGCCATTGCCGCCCGCTACGGCGTCGAGGTGAACCAGGGTCCCGACGGCCTGCGATTCGACGTGAAGGACGGCGCCGCGTTCATCCCGCGGCTGACTGCCGACTTCCCGGGCCAGATCCGCAGCGTCAGCGTGCACCGGCCCACGCTGGACGACGTGTTCCTCCAGCTCACCGGCCGGGCGATCCGCGACGAGGAGGCCTCCGGCCTCGATCAGATGCGCATGCACGCGCGCGCATGGGGGGGTGGGCGGCGATGAACACCCGCCGCACGGCCAAGGTCATCTACGCCATCTGGTACCGCGAGCAGGTGCGCTTCTTCCGCGACAAGAGCCGCTGGCTCGGCCTGATCATCCAGCCGCTGCTCTACCTGGTGCTCGTCGGCGTCGGCATCGCCAGCTCGATGACGTTCCGCGGCGCCGCCGGCGGCGCCAACGTCAGCTACCTGACCTTCATGTACCCGGGCATCGTGGGCATGTCCGTCCTGTTCACGGCGATCTTCTCCGGCGTCGGCATCATCTGGGACCGCGAGTTCGGCTTCCTCAAAGAGGTCCTGGTGGCCCCCGTGCCGCGCTGGGCCGTCGCCATCGGCAAATCGCTCGGCATCGCCACGACGGTACTGCTGCAGGCCGCGATCCTGCTGATCCTGGCCCCGATCGCCCACGTCCAGCTCAGCGTGGGCAGCGCCCTCGGGGTCCTGGGCGTGTGCGCCCTGGTCGGCTTCTCGCTCGGGAGCCTCGGCATCGCCATCGCCTCGCGCATGCAGTCGATGGAGGGCTTCCAGTTCGTCATGAACGTGCTGGTCATGCCGATGTTCTTTCTCTCCGGCGCCCTCTTCCCGCTGACGGGCCTGCCGGTGTGGCTGAGCGCCCTGGCCCACATCGACCCGCTGACGTACGGCATCGACGCGCTGCGCAACGTGATCTACGTGGGCGGCCAGGCCGCGCGCGTACTGGTGCAGTACAGCATCGGCGTGGACCTGCTGGTGGTGGCCGCCCTGGCCGCGCTGCTGGTTCTCCTGGGCGCCTGGGCCTTCCAGACGCAGCCATGATGCGCGGGGCGGGGCCTGCGCCCCGCCCCCTTTCAATCCGTGAACAGCTGGGCGACGGGCATGGTGACGCCCGGGAACAGGGGGCAGCCCAGCGGCTGCCCGCCCTCCAGGACGGCCGGCGGCCCGTAGCCGCCGGTTTCCAGGGTGTGCACCCGCAGGCTCTCGGCGTACGGATCGACGACCCAGTAGTGGCGCACGCCGTACCGTGCGTACACCTGGCGCTTGCGGCCAAGGTCCCGGCCGGCGCTCCCCGGTGAGAGCACCTCGACCACCAGGTCCGGCGCGCCCTGGACGTTGGCCTCGGTGACGATGTCGTCGAGGCGCTCGCGCGCGATGAAGAGCAGGTCCGGCTCCAGGGCGTTCAGGTCGGGATCCAGCACGACGTCCGTCGGCGCCGTGAGGACGATGCCGGCACCGGCCCGCTCCGCTTCGATGAGGAGCGCATTGACCTTCTGCACGATGCGCTGGTGCCGCACGGTCGGCGCCGGGCTGCCGACGATGTCGCCCTTGAGCAGCTCGTAGCGCCCTCCGGCATCTCGCGCAGGTCGGCGTACGTCATATTGGCGCGCATGTCAGGTCCCCCTGAACAATTCGGACACAGGGACGGAGATGGCCGGCGCCAGCGGAAACCGCAGGACCTCGCCCCCCCGCAGCACCGCCGGGCGGCCGTAGCGCTGCCCTTCCAGCTCATGCACCCGCACGGTCTCGGCCTCCGGGTCCACCACCCAATAGTGGGCCACGCCGTACCGCGCATAGACGGTGTGCTTCGCGCCGAGGTCCCGCTGGGCGCTCCGGGCGGAGAGCACCTCGACCACCAGATCCGGCGCACCCTGGATGTGGGTCTCGGTGATCAGGTGGGCAGCGCGGTCACGGCCAATGAAGAGCAGATCGGGCTCCAGCGCGTTGAGCTCGGGGTCGAGCACGACATCGGTCGGCGCGAACAGGAGCATGCCGGCGCCAGCCTGGACGGCCCGTCCCAGAAACAGGGCGAGCCGCATGACGACCACCTGATGGCGGACGGCCGGGGCGGGGCTGCCGACGATCTCGCCCTCGAGCAACTCGTAGCGCCAGCCGTCTTCCGGCATCTCGCGCAGGTCCGCGTAGGTCAGCCCGTCCGGCACGCCGTTCACCACCCGGGAACAGAGTATCACTTGGCGAACATATGTGCTAGAGGGCGAGCACCCCGACGGCCCGGTTGCCCCGTGTCTCGATGCGGATCTCGGTGTGGAAGGGGGCGGACAGCTCGGCCAGGCCGGCCAGGATGCGGCGGCCGTGCTCGGCGCTGGCCAGCCGTGGGCCGCCCAGCAGGGGAACGGCGGAGCCGAAGCCCAGCTGGACCGGGTGCAGCTCGAGGCCCTTCAGCGCGCCGTCCGCGAAGTCGCAGACGGGCACCACGCACTCCCAGAAGGCCGGGTTCTTGTGGAAGCCCTTGACGCCGGCGGCTGCGGTGCCGGACCAGGCCTCGTGCACGTCGGCCGGGGTCGCCGTCGGGCCGAGCTTTTGCCGCTCGTACATCTCGGCGGGGTACGGCGCGATGGTGTCGAGCATGAACATGAAGTTGCCGAGCGAGTAGAAGATGGGCTTGCCGCGGTAGATCTCGATGCCCTGCAGCATGTGGGGGCCGTGGCCGACGAACACGTCGGCGCCGGCATCGCACCAGGCGTGGGCGGCCTCGATGCGGAAGTCGGCGATGCTGGGGCAGTTGCCCTCGCCGTCCTGTCCCTCGTGGCCGTGCAGGCTGGCGACCACCAGGTCCGCCTGGCGCCGGGCATCCCGGATCCAGCGCACGATCTCCTCCATGTCGCGCTCGTTGCAGCTGGTGTGCAGCTTGTCCTCGCTGCCCTCCACGAAGTGGTTGCCGAGAAAGCTCGTGGCCTCAGGATGCACCACGGGCGAGAGCCCGGTCTCCCGCTGGCGGCGGGTGACGCCGGCAAAGCCCAGCGCCTCGTCGATGTCCCGCAGGTGGCGCAGCCGCTCCGGCGTCAGGTGGATCATGCGCTCGTGGCGCAGGGGGTTGATCCCTGGACGCCCGGCCATATCCGTGCGGTTTTCGGCGGCCAGGGCGCTGGTCATGTAGGTGGAGGCCGCGGCGATCAGGCCCACCCGGCCCGCGGCCGTCTCCAGGTAGCCGGGGGCGCGCGCCTCGCCCAGGCTCATGCCGCCGCCCGCGAAGACCATGCCCCGCGCCCGCAGCTCCGCCATGGTGTCGACCAGGCCGTGGAAGGTGTAGTCGACGGCGTGGTTGTTGGCGATCCCGAAGTGGTTGAACCCGAACCACCGCAGCTCGTCCAGCACGAACGGCGGGGCCGCGAGGTGCATGCCGCCATACTCGGAGAAGGGGATCCATGGCTCGTGCGGGGTCATGATCTCCAGGTTGGCGAACGCGGCGTCCGCGCCGCGAATCAGCTCGACGAGCTCCGTGAAGTCCGCGTCCTTTTGGGGGCTGACGCGGCGGGAGATGATGCAGTCGCCGACGGCCGTGAACTTCATCGCGTGTCCCTCCTACAGGGCGAGCAGGCCGACGGCGCGGCCCTGCTCGCTGGTGATCCGGATCGTCGTGCCGAGCGGGGCGCTTGACTCCGCCAGGCCGGCCAGGATGCGGCGGCCGTCCTCCGGCGCCGCGAAGGCTGGGGTGCCGCGCACGCCGCGGCCCTGCTCCAGGCGCAGCGAGACGGGGTGCAGGGCGACCTCCCGCAGGCGGCGGTCCGCATCGAAGCGGCAGACGGGCACGACGCACTCCCAGAACGCCGGGTCGGTGTGGAAGCCGTTCGGCTGGCCGCCCTCCTTGCTTGCCCACGCGTCGATCACGTCGGCCGGCGTGGCGGTCGGCGGGAGCTTGTGCCGCTCATACATCTCCGACGGCAGCTTGGCGATGGTCTCGAACATGAACATGAAGTTGCCGAGCGAGTAGAAGATCGGCTTGCCCCGGTAGATCTCGACCGGCCGCAGCCGGTGCGGGCCGTGGCCCACGAAGACGTCGGCGCCCGCGTCGATCCAGGCGTGGGCGGCCTCGACGATGAACTCGGCCGTCGACGGGCAGTTGCTGTCGCCGTTCAATCCCTCGTGGGCGTGAAGGCTCACCACCACGAGGTCGGCCTGGCGGCGGGCGTCGGCCACCCACCGGCTGATCTCGGAGAGATCGCGCTGCTTGCACCTGGTCTGGTAAGCCGGAGCGTCGGCTTCGAAGAACTCCGCGCCCAGAAAGCGAAGCGCCTCGGGGTGCTCGATGTGCGCCAGGCCGAAGGCGTCGCTGCGCGCACGGGTGGCGGCCGTGCCGAGCGCCTGGTCGATCTCCCGGAGCCAGGCCATCCGCTGCGCGTCAAGGCTGAGCCGCCGCTCGAAGCGCAGGGGGTTGATCCCGGGCCGGCCCGGCATGTCGGTGCGGCTGTCGGCCGCGAGGGCGCCCGTCACATAGGACGAGGCGGCTGAGATCAGGGCCACCCGGCCTGCCGGCGTCTCCAGGTAGCCGGGCGAGCGCGCCTGGCCCAGGTTCAGGCCGGCCCCGGCGTGGACCATCCCGCGCGCGTCGAGCTCGGCCAGCGTGTCGGTGAGCCCCTGGAACGTATAGTCCGTCGCGTGGTTGTTGGCCGCATGGTAGAGGTTGAAGCCGCACCAGCGCAGCTCGTCCAGCACCCAGGGCCGGGCGGCGAGGTGCATGCCGCCGTACTCGGAGGACGGCGTATACGGCTCGCGCGGGGTCATGATCTCCAGGTTGGCCAGGGCGGCGTCGGCCCCCCGCAGCATGGCGGCCAGGGCTGAGACGCCGGGGTCGGAGGAGACGCGGCGGGAGATGATGCAGTCGCCGACAGCGGTGAAAACCATGGCTCCGCCTCCTCTTAGAGTGGGATCCGGCCGAGCGCGCGCCGGCCGCGGTAGGCGATGTCGATGCGGGTGCCGGGCGACAGTGCGGCCAGGTCCTCCAGGATCTGGCGGCCCTCCGCCGCCGGGGCCAGCCGCGGGGTGCCCCGCTGGCCGCGCGGAAGGTCGAAGCCGAGGGTCACGGGGTGCAGCTCGACCTCGCGCCCGCGGAGCACGGGCACCACCGACTGCCAGAAGCGGCGGTCGGCGAAGAACGCCTTGGGCCGCCCGTCGGGCCACCGCTCCATGGCGTCGGCGAGCTCGGCCGGCAGCGCCGCCGGCGGGAAGGCATACTGCTCGTAGTTCTCGGCCCCGAAGCGGTCGATGGTCTCGATCATGAACATGAAGTTGCCGAGCGAGTAAAAGATCGGCCTGCCCTGGTGGATCTCGACCGCGCGCAGCATGTGCGGGCCGTGACCGACGAAGGCGTCGGCGCCGGCCTCGACGAACGCGTGCACCGCCTCGCGCACAAAGTCGGCGATGGTGGCGTCGTTGCTGGCCAGGGCCTGGCCTTCGTGGGCGTGCAGGCTCACGACCACCAGGTCGGCCTGGCGGCGGGCATCGCGGATGGCGCGGCAGATCTCCTCCAGGTCGCGGGGGTTGCACCGCGTGCGGACGGCCGGCGTCTCGCCCTCATAGACGTCGGCCCCCAGGAAGCGGTGGGCGCCGGGCTTGCCCTCCGCCAGGATGCCGAAGCGCTCCGCCTGGCGCACGGACGCCGCGGTCCCCAGCGCCTCGTCGATGTCCTTCAGTCGCCGGAGCCGCTCCGGGTCCAGGATGAAGCGCCGCTCGTGGCGCAGGGGGTTGATGCCCGGCCGCCCCGGCATGTCGGTGCGCCGCTCGGCGGCCAGCGCGCCGGTGACGAAGCTCGATGCCGCCGCGACCAGCGCCACCCGCCCGCCGCCCGTGTCCAGGTAGGCCGGGGCGCGCGCCTCCCCAAGGCTGGTCCCCGCCCCGGCGTGGACCATGTCGCGCGCCCGCAGCTCCGCGAGCGTATCGAGCAGGCCGAGGCGCGTGTAGTCGGTCGCGTGGTTGTTGGCGACGTGGTACAGGTTGAATCCCATCCAGCGCAGCTCGTCGAGGACGAAGGACTCGGCCCCGCAGTGGCCGCCGCCGGTCTCTGAGGAGGGCACGCGCGGGTTGCGGGGCGTCATGATCTCCAGGTTGGTGAGGGCGGCGTCGGCGGAGCGGAGGAGGGCGCACAGCTCGGCGAAGTCCTCACCGGACTCGTTGCCCACGCGCCGCGTGATGATGGAATCGCCGGTGGTGGCCAGCGTCAGCGTGAGCACCCCCGTGCCGCGGTCTCTTCGCCGGGCAGTGACGGGTCCCCTGGGGGCGGGAGCTGGCAGTCTTGCCGGGAACCTCGACCACGCGGAGGGACGGCGGGATGGACCTTGACGCGGTACGGCGCCGCTCAGGGCTCCTACACGACCAGCCCGTGGGTCACGGAATCGGGACGGCGGATGACGGTCTTCCGCTTCATCGCCTCGCCCGGCACCGCCCCAAGGGCCTGACGGCCTCAGGGAGCAAGCCGCCGGGCATGGCCGGACGCGCGTGCCCAGCGGATGATCGCCCCCACGCCAGCCGCGCACCTGGCGGCAGGTCCGCCGCCTCGCCATGTGAAAATCACCGTGCCGCTGTGTCTGTCTGAGATGTATTATGTGGATGCTATGGTCGCCCCCAAGAAATCCGCCATGGAGTCCGCCGCCGACCTGTCGCGCCTGATCCGCGAGCTTCGCCGGATCCTGCGCATGCGGCTGCGCCAGGATCTCGGCCAGCCGCTGCCCGGCCCGGCCGCCGAGCTGCTGCGGCTGACGGCGGCGCAGCCGGGGCTGCGCGTCGGGGACGCCGCGAAGGGCCTCCACATCGCGCCGAACACCACCAGCACGCTCGTGCGGCAGCTCACGGCCGCCGGCCTGCTGGAGCGCACATCCGACGACCGCGACGGGCGGGTCGCCCGGCTCACCCTGACCCCCGCCGGCACCGAGCGCCTCCGGCACTGGCGTGACCAGCGGGCGGCGCTGATCGCGGATGCGCTGGCCGCGCTGGCGCCCGCGGACCGCGCCGCCATCGAAGGGGCGCTGCCGGCGCTCGACCGCCTCGTGCACGTCCTGGACGACCGGGGTTGAGCGCGCTCCTCCGCGAACTGCGCGCGGACGGGCGAAACGTCACCATCGCCATCCTGGCCCGAGCCTCCATGAGCGCCGCCCGGGCGATGGCCGGGGTGGCCGTGCCCCTCTACCTCGCGACCGCCGGGTACAGCCCCGAGCAGCTCGGCCTGCTCTTCGCCGTGGTGGCGATCTCCTCCGCGGCCATCTCCGCCACCGTCGGCTTCGGCTCCGACCGGCTGGGGCGGCGGTTCTTCATGATCGTGGTGCCCCTGCTCACGGCGGCCGCAGCGGCCGGGTACGCCATCTCGCTCAGCCCCGTGGTCATCTTCGGGGGCGCGGCGATCGGCGCCTTCGGGCGGGGTGGCGGCGCCGGCGGCGGCAACGTCGGCCCGTACCAGCCCGCGGAGCAGGCGCTGGTGACGGCCTCCGCGGCGCCGGAGCGCCGCACGGGCATCTTCGGCCGGCTGGCCTTCGCGTCGTCGCTGGGCGCGCTCCTGGGCGGGCTGGTGATCAGCGAGACCGGGGCCGGCCACCCGAGCGCCGCCCAGGCGATGGCGGCCTACCGGCCCGCGTTCGTGGTGATCGCCCTGCTGGCCGCCGTGGCGGGCCTTTTGGCGCTCGGGCTGCTGGAGCTCGGGGCGGCCGAGCGCCGAAGCAAGCCCCGGCTGCCGTTCTTCCCCCGCCGGTCGGCCTGGCTGCTCTACCGCCTCTGGATCACGAACTCCGTCAACGGCGCCGCCATGGGCATGATGGGCCCGTTTCTGACCTACTGGTTCTACACGCGCTACGGGGTCGGCGTCCACGCCCTGGGCCTGCTGTTCGCCGTCATCAACGCCGTCAGCATGGTGTCCAACCTGAGCGCGGCCAGCGTGGCGCGCCGCTTCGGGCTGGTGCGGGCGACGGCGACCCTGCGCATGGTCGTGGCCGCCCTGATCGTGCCCATGGTGCTGGCGCCCAGCTTTCTGATCGCCGGAGGCGTCTATCTGCTGCGGATGGTCGCCCAGCGCATCATGGCGCCCATGCGCCAGAGCTACGTGATGGGGATGGCGGACCCCGAGGAGCGGGCACAGGTGGCGGCGCTCTCGAACATACCCGCCCAGGCGACCTCCGCCGTGACACCGGCGCTGGCCGGGGAGCTGTTCGAGCACGTCAGCCTCTCGGCGCCCTTCCTCGTGGTGGCCGCCTGCCAGGCCACCAACGCCATCCTCTACTACGGCTTCTTCCGCGGGTTCGCGCCCGAGGAGGAGCGGCAGGCGAGCGACCAGCCTCCCGTAGAGGAGAACCCGCGCCAGCACACGGCCGGCCACGGCCCGAAGGGCTGAAGAGGACGGCGGGTTCCACGGGGGAGCGGGGCGTGCCGGCTCGCATGGGAAGCCGACCGCAGGCATGGGGCGGCGGACCCCCGGGAGTCCGCCGCCCCATGCACGCAGCCGATGCCGCCGGTTCCGGCAGTCAGGCTCACTGCGGCAAGCGCTTGGCGATCTCCTCCCGCAGCAGGTACTTCTGGATCTTGCCGCTCGGTGTGCGCGGCAGCGCCGCGGCCAGCTCCAGCCGCTCCGGCAGGAACTGGGGCGTCAGGCCGGCGCCGCGCAGGTGCGCGATGATCTCCTCAAAGGTGAGCTGCTGCCCCTCGTGCGGGACGGCGAACAGGCAGCCGGTCTCCCCGAGCCGGGGGTGCGGCATGGCCACCAGCGCGGCCTCGCGGACCTTGGGATGGCGGTGGATCAGATCCTCGACCTCCGCCACCGGCACCTTCTCGCCGCCGCGGTTGATGACGTCCTTGGCCCGCCCCGTGATGCGGATGTACCCCTCGGCGTCCTGGGCGGCCAGGTCCCAGGTCTGAAACCACCCGTCCGCATCGAAGCTCTTGCGGTAGCCCGCCTCGTCGCCGAAGTAGCCGACGAAGTTCTGGCTGCCGCGCACCTTGAGGTAGCCCTCGCTGGCCGCCGGCAGGGTCTGCCCGCCCTCGTCGGCGATGCGGACCTCCATGCCGGGCTGCGGGCTCCCGTCCGTCGTGTAGACCTTGGCGATCGGATCCGTGGGCCCGTTGATGGTCACGAGGCCGTTCTCCGTCATGCCCCATCCCGCCAGCACGTGCAGGGAGGGCATGCGGCGGCCGGCCTCCTCGACGATGGCGCGCGGGATGGGGGCGCCGGCCGCGATGAAGTAGCGCAGGGCCGGCAGGGAGGCCGCGCGGCGCGCGGCCTCCCGCACCATGTCGGCCAGAAAGGGCGTGGCGCCCATGGTGAAGGTGACCCGGTAGTCGGCCATCAGCTGCCAGGCCAGGGACGGATCCCACTGGTCCAGGTAGACCGTGGTGGTGCCGAGGAGGACCCCCTGCACCATGCCGTAGTCGAACCCCGTCTGGTGCGCGAACGGCGACGCCATGAAGATCACGTCGTCCTGGTGAAGGCCGAGCCGGTCGGCGCAGGCGAAGACCGGCGCCAGCAGGGTGTTGTGGGAGTGCAGCACACCCTTCGGGCTGCCCGTGGTGCCTGAGGTGAAGAGCAGCTCGGTCACGCCGTCCGGATCCGGGGGCGTGCGTTGCGGCGCGGCCGACGGCCGCGCCCACAAATCCCCAAAGGACCGGAATGGCTCGATCGGCGCGCCATCGACCACGAACACCCGCTCCAGGGCGGGCAGGCGGGGCATGAGCTCGGCGATCATCGCCTGGTGGTCGAAGCGGCGGAAGGTCGCGGGGATCACCAGCAGCCGCGAGGCGGTGTCGCCGAGGATGCGAACGACCTCGTGGGCGCGGAAGATCGGCATGATCGGGTTGATGATGGCATCCAGGCGCGCCAGGGCCAGGTACAGCGCGGTGAACTCCCACCAGTTCGGCAGCTGCAGCGAGACGATGTCGCCGGCGCGCACGCCCTCGGCGGCCAGGCCGGCGGCGATGCGGTCGGTGCGCTCGCGCAGCTCGGCGTAGGTCAGCCGCGTGATGCCGCCGTCCTTTCTGCACTCCACGATGGCCGGCTTGTCGGGGGCGGCGTCGGCCCAGCGGTCAAGGGCCTGCGTGAGGACGGTGTCGCGCCAGAGGCCGGCGGCGCGGTAGCGGGCGCGGTCCGCGGCTGGGATCAGATTTGCGATCACGAACACCGCCTCCATTTCTTGGACAGGTGGGAGAGGGGGTTCGCCGAACGGGACGGCGCGTCCTGCGCGTCCTGCGCGTCAGGGCACGAGGGCGGCGCAGCGCGGGAGCAGCCAGTCCAGGCTTTCGGGAAAGCGTCCTGTGGCGCTGGCGTGGAGCTCCTCCAACCCGATGCGCGCCATGTAGCACCGCATCCGCTCGCCGAAGACCGGGAGGTGGCGCGGGGCCAGCCCGGCGGCGGGGCGCAGGCGCTCCTCGTCCCAGAATGCGATGTTCGCCCAGTCGTAGAGCGGGTCGCCGAACAGGGCCAGGTCCCAGTCGATGACGCCGTCACCAGGCGGCCGTCGCGGAGGACGTTGCTGCCGCCGAAGTCGCCATGGACGAGCGCACGCGCCTCCGGGCAGCGGGGGGCCAGCGCCTGGACCGTCGCGAGCCGGAAGGCGAACGTGGCCGAGGACAGGCCCCCGGTCAGGCGCTCCAGGCCGTCGACGGTGCCGCCGCGCCGCCGCAGCCACCCGGCCGCGCGCTCCGTGGGATGTCGGGCTTCAGGGTGCGCCACCCCCGGCCGGCGGGTTCTTTGCGGCCCCACCCGAATCCTGGTAGGATGCGATGCCTCGGGCATCGAAGGGCCGTGAGCGAGGGGGAAGGGTTCGGATGAAGACGACGTACCTGGCGGGGCGCGCCATCATCGGGACGGGGGAGCGGGTGGTGGCGGATGCGGCCGTGACGGTGGAGGCCGGCAGGATCACCTACGCCGGCCCGCGGCAGGGAGTCGGGCCCGAGCCTGGGGATCTGGTGCAGGTGGGCCAGCACATGACGCTGCTGCCGGGGCTGATCGACTCCCACGTGCACCTGGCCTTCGACGCGAGCGCCGACCCGGTGGCGCACCTGAAGGCGATCGGCGACGAGCACCTGCTGCTGCAGATGGCGATGAACGCGGGGCGGCTGATCGAGGCGGGGATCACGACGGCGCGGGACTGCGGCGGGCGGGGCTTTCTGCCGGTGGTGATCAAGGAGTCGATCGAGCTGGGGACGGTGCGGGGGCCGCACCTTCTGATCAGCATCCGGCCCATCACGACGACGGGCGGCCACTGCTACTTCATGGGCGGGCGGGCCGACACGGCGGAGGAGTGCCGCAAGATCTCGCGGGAGCACATCGAGGCGGGGTGCGACTTTCTGAAGGTGATGGCGACGGGCGGGATGATGACGAAGGGGTCGGCGCCGTGGTTTCCGCAGTACGACCGGCGGGAGCTCGAGGCGATCACGAACGAAGGCAAGCGGGTGGGCAAGAAGACGTCGGCGCACTGCCACGGGACCGAGGGGATCGTGAACGCGGTGCACGCGGGCGTGGACACGATCGAGCACTGCTCGTGGCTGATGCCCAAGGGCTACCTCTACGACGAGGATACGGCGGGGCTGATCGCCGAGAAGGGCATCTACGTCTGCCCGACCACCACCGGCCACATGGCCCAGTGGCTGCAGGACCCGGCGCGCTCCGACATGGCGCGGGTGCGCCTGGAGAACCTCAAGAAGATGCTGTCCATCGGGGTCAAGCTGGCGGCCGGCACCGACGCCGGCATCAACAACGTCGGCTTCGACAGCCTGGTCGGCGGCCTGGAGGATCTGGAGCTGACGGGCATGACCCGCATGCAGTTGGTGGAGTGCGCCACCCGGCAGGCGGCCGAGGCCCTGGATGTCGACAAGCGGACGGGGACCCTGGAGGCGGGCAAGGAGGCGGATGTGCTGGCCGTGGCCGGCAACCCCCTCGACCGCATCGGCGACCTGCGCAATGTGGCCCTGGTGCTGCGCTCGGGCCAGGTCATGCTCGACCGGCGCCACCAGTTCGCGACCGCCGCGGCGGCGGACTAGGGCAGGGGGGCGGGGGGAGCATGGCCGAGCTGGCGGCCCTGCGGGCGGCGCTGCCCGCGGTGGCCAAGATTCACTACCTGAACACGGGCACGTGCGGGCCGCTGCCGGCCGGCACGGCCGAGGTCATGCGGGCCGCGGCCGAGCGCGAGGTCAGCGAGGGCCGCATCGGCATGGCGGGCTTCATGGCCCTGTTCGATGACCTGACGGCGGTCCGCGCCCGCTACGAGCAGGTGGTGCACGCGCCGGCGGGGAGCGTGGCCGTGACCCACCACACGACCGAGGGCATGAACGTCGCCATCGCCGGCCAGCGCTGGCGGCCCGGCGACGAGGTGCTGGCGACCGACATCGAGCACATCGGCGGCCTCGCGCCGCTCTATCTGATGGCCGAGCGCTACGGGGTGGCCGTGCGGCGGGTGGACGTCGGCGACGGCGGCGGCGACGTGGCGGGCATGATCGAGGCGGCCATCGGGCCGCGCACGCGCCTGCTCTCGATCTCGCACGTCTCGTACTCCACGGGGGCGAGCCTGCCCATCGCGGAGGTGGCGGCGGCCTGCCACCGGCACGGGGTGCTGGTGGCGGTGGATGCGGCGCAGTCGGCGGGGGCGATCCCCGTGGACGTGGCGGCCCTGGACTGCGACTTCTACGCGATGCCGGGCCAGAAGTGGCTGTGCGGGCCGGAGGGGACGGGGGCCGTGTATGTGCGCCCCGAGCTGATGGCCGCTACCCTGCCCCCGGCCCTGGGCGGCTTTGGCCTCGCGGCGCACGACGACGCGGCCCTCACGTACCGGATGCAGCCGGACGCGCGGCGGTTCGAGGTGGGGTCGGTCTACCGGCCGGGGATCGCGGGCATCGCCGAGAGCCTGCGCTGGCGGCTGGAGGACGTGGGCCTGGAGTGGGGGTACGAGCGCATCCGCGCGAACGTGCGGCGCTGCCGCGCGATGCTTGAGGACGTGCCCGGCGTGAGCATCCACACCCCGGCCGGCCGTGAGGCGGGCCTTTTGGTGGTGTCCGTCGCCGGCCACAGCCCCCAGGAGGTTGTGGACGCCTGCGCCGCCCACAACGTCGTCATCCGCACCATCGGGCGGCCGGCCGCCGTGCGGGTGTCGACCGGCTTTTACAATGACGAGGAAGACCTGGTGGCCCTGCGCGACGCCATCGCCGCCATGCGGTAGAGGGCAGAGGGTGGAAGGCGGCGGAGCCGGCGACCGCGCACGCGGCCGCCGGCTCCGCGGGTCCCCGTCCGTCCTGCCGCCGGTGCCGGGTCCTGCTGGCCCGTGGCCGCGCCTCACGGCACAGGCATCATCATCTTGACGAACTCGTGCTGGCCGCCGTTCGTTGCGCGCATCAGGTGC
>JAJYVM010000533.1 GCA_021792015.1 Bacillota bacterium
CAGGAGGCCGAGCAGATCGTGGCCGAGATGGAGGCCAACGCGCGCCGGCGGCACCCGGAGCTGCCCGAGTTGCCTGCCCCCATCGCGGAGGAAGAGGTGCACGGCGGCTTCCCCACGGCCTTCCTTTTCAAGCCGCCCTACCTGAGCCGGATGCTGGTCACGCTGGCGTTCTGGCTGGTCTGGTACATTACGGTCTACGCCTACCTGGGCTACGAGCCGACCCTGCTGATCAAGCAGGGCATGTCGACACCCTCGGGGCTGCTCTTCAGCGCCCTCGGCGACATCGCCATCCCGGTCGGGGCGGTCATCGTGTACTTCCTGATCGACCGGCTCGAACGAAAGGTAACGATCGCCGGGGTCGCCTTCGTGTTCGCCATCGCCCTGGTCCTGATCATGGCGCACGCGAACCCCGTCCTGACCTTCGTCGGCACCTTCTTCTCCTCGATGATGATCGCCATGAACTCCGCGGCCTACGTCTACACGGCCGAGGCGTTCCCGACCCGGGCGCGGGCGACCGCCACCTCCATCGGCGACGGCGTCGGCCACCTGGGCGGCGCGATCGCGCCCTTCATCGTGGTGGCCGCCATGACCTCGATGGGGGCATCGGCCACGTTCGGGCTCATGGCGGTGATCGTGCTCGTGTCGGGCGTCATCATCCTCGTGGGCGGCGTCCGCACCGTGAACCGCCGCCTGCAGGAGATCGCCTCCTGATCGCAGCGGCGGGAGGGGCGCGCCCGCGCGCCTCCCGCCGCGCCTGTCTGAGCGCTTCCAAAGGGGGGCTCACCGTGGCGCGCCATTACGCCTGCCTCTGCTTCGACTTCGACGCGATGTCGCTCTGGATCGCCCGCGACATGACGACCCCGACGCCGATCTCGCGCGGCGAGTTCGGCGTGATCGGCACCGACCGGATCCTCCGCCTGCTGGCGAAGTACAAGATCCGGGCCACCTGGTTCACGCCGGGGCACACGCTGGAGACCTATCCGGAGATCTCGCGCCGGATCCACGAGGAAGGGCATGAGATCGCGGCTCACGGATACACCCACGAGCCACCGGCGACCGTCTCGGCCGAGCAGGAGGAGGCCATATTGGTCCGGGCCAACGAGGCAATCCGCAAGGTCACGGGCGCGCCTGCCAAGGGCTACCGCTCGCCGTCGTGGGACCTGAGCCCCCACACGGTGGACCTGCTGGTCAAGCACGGCTTTCTGTACGACAGCAGCATGATGGGCGACGACTACACGCCCTACTGGGCGCGCACCGGCGATGTGATCCGGGCCGGCGCGCCGGCCAAGCTGGGGCCGCGCACGAGCCTCGTCGAGCTCTGCCCGTCCTGGTCCTGGGACGACTTCCCGGTCTTCGAGTACCTGCGGATGCCCACCTACCTTCAGCAGGGGCTGCGCCGGGCGGGGGACGTGCTGGACAACTGGGTGGACGACTTCACGTACATGCAGGGCATCCTCGACTGGGGCGTCATCCCGTACACCTTCCACCCGCAGGTCTCCGGTCGCGGCCACCACATGTGATGCTGCTGGAGAAGCTGATCAACGCCCTGGCGGAGCGGGGGGCGACCTTCGCGCGAATGGATGAGGTCGCGGCCGAGTTCGCCGCCCGGGCCGGGGGCGAGCGGGCCTCCGGCCGCCGGCTGGCGGGCGGCGAGCAGTAAGGCCGGGAGGTGGGGCAGGTGAGGCAGATCCCCGTCATCGAGGCCAGCGGTGGCGACTTCGATTGCGGGCGCGCGCACGGGGCCGCCCTGCGCGATGATGTCCGCGCCAACGTGGCGGCATATATGGAGGTCTTCAGCCAGGGCAGCGGCATCGAGCCGGCCGCGGTGCGCCGGTATGCCGAGGCTCTGGTGCCGGTGGTTGAGGCGTATGCACCCGAGCTGCTGGAGGAGATGCGCGGCATCGCGGCCGGCGCTGGCCTGGACGTGATCGACGTGCTGGCCCTGAACGCCCGCACGGAAATCCTCTACGGATTGCAGGCCAAGCGCGCGGTCGGGGATGAGTGCACGTCGGCCGGGGTGCTGCCGTCGGCCACCCTCCACCATCACACCCTGATAGGACAGAACTGGGACTGGAAGGACATGGTCGCCGACCGCACCGCCGTCCTCTGCATCAGCAAGCCCGGCCGGCCGCGGGTGCTGGTGTTCACCGAGGCGGGCTTTGTCGGCAAGATCGGCATCAACGAGCACGGCATCGGCGTGCTGGCCAACCTGCTGGTCTCGCGGGACGACCAGGGGCAGGCTGGCGTGCCCTACCACGTCCTGCTGCGCAAGGTGCTCGACGCCCGTCACCTGCACGGCGCCATCGCCGCGGTGACGCAGGCGACCCGCGGCTCGTCGGGCAACTTCCTCATCGGGTGCGCGGGCGGCGAGGTCATCGACATCGAGGCGACGCCGGCGGGCTTCGACTACCTGCTGACGGAGGGCGCGATCCTCACCCACTCCAACCACTTCCTGAGTCAGGAGCTGCGCTCGCGCGACCTGCGGCGGGGCGTTTCCGCCCTGTCG
>JAJYVM010000534.1 GCA_021792015.1 Bacillota bacterium
CGGTCGTGCTGGTCGTCATCAACCTGGCGGGGCCGGCGCCCGCCTTCGGCATCCACCGCCTCGTCCTGCAGGTGCCGGCGGTGCTGATCATCGGCCTCTACGCCTCGCTCCTCTACCAGGACCTCAACCGCGAGCGCCGTCAGAAGCGGCGGATGGAGCAGATCGCGGCGGCGGGGCGCGAGCTCACGCGCCTGGACACGGGCGCCGCCCTGTCCGCGCTCGTGCGGCACCTGCAGCGGATGGCGCGGGCGGACGAGGTGGCGATCTTCCTGCGCGAGGGGGAGGATCTGCCCTGTGCGCAGCAGTGGGTGGGCCCCGCCTTCCCGACCACCGTGCGCCCGCCTCCGCCCACCCAGGGCCTGCGCGTCGGCCGCGGCCTGGTCGGGTGGGCGGCGGCTGAGCGCAGCGCGGCGCTGATTCCGGACACCCGGCACGACGGCCGCATCGAGAGCCAGCCGCCCCTCCCGGGCGCGGGCCTCTCATGCGTCGTCGCGCCCCTGCTGGCGCCGGGGCAGGACGGGGCGGGCGGCACGCCATCCGAGGAGGTTGTGGGCGTCATCCGGGTGGCGCGCGTCGGGGTCGGCAGCCTGGACCGCGACGATCTGCGCACCGTGGAGGTCCTCGCCGCCCAGGCGGCCCTCGCCATCGCCAACGCGCGGCTGTTCGAGCAGGTCCGCCGGCAGAGCCTGGTCGATCCGGCCACCGGCCTCTTCAACGCGCGCTACCTGGCCCTGCGCCTCGACGACGCGCTGGCCCGGGCCCGGCGGCGGGGCCTGCCCCTGACCGTGGCCTTCATCGACTCCGACTCGCTGAAGCAGGTCAACGACCGCTTCGGACACCAGCGGGGCGACGACCTGGTGCGGGAGATCGCGGCCCAGATCCGGCGCTCCGTCCGCGCCGAGGACCTCTGCATCCGGTACGCCGGCGACGAGTTCATCATCGTCATGCCCGACACGTCGGTGGCGGATGCCGAGGGTGTGATGGCCCGCCTGCGCGCCGCCGTGGCCGAGGCCGGCCGCGCGTTCGGCGGCGTCGCCGCCACCGTCAGCGTCGGCCTGGCCGGCTACCCGGAGCACGCCGCCTCGGCCGAGGACCTCATCCGGCTGGCCGACCACGCGATGTACGCGGCCAAGGCGGCCGGCAAGAACCGCGTCGTGGTCTGGAGCGGCGCCGCGAAGTAGCCCCTCGCGGGCATGTCGAACGTTCGCACGCCCGTTCGCAAAGGCGCGCCGATCCGGCGGCGCGAATCCGGCACCCACAAACCCGGCATGGTGGGTGGTGATCCGCTTGAGCGAGGTGCCCCCTTCGACGCGGACCTTTGCGGTGGACGCCTGGTGCGATGCGCGGCCCTTCGCGGCGGGGGAGGTGCGCGCCGCCCTCGAGGGCGTCGCCGCCGCTTTCGGCGTGAGCCTTGAGGCCGCCACCATCTACCTGGACGAGTTCCTTGGCGACGGGATGACCAGCTCCGGCCGGGTCGGGCCGGCGGACCTCGACGAGGTGACCGATGTCGTGGCCACGCGGGCGGACGTGCAGGTGCGGTTCCCGCTTGGCGCCAGGCTGAGCTCGCTCGAGGTGTCCGGCCGCATGCGGAAGCGGATCGGCGTCGCCGCATCGGGCAGTGACGCGGCGAGCGTGCGGGCCGCGGTCGGGGGCCTGATCGACGCCCTCCGGCTGACGCGGTCGGCCGATCTCTAAGTGCGCCAGTCCCGCCGGATGGCGTCCAGGGCCGCCTCGGCGGCCGCGACGTCCTCCGGGCGGCCCGCCTGCCCGTAGCGGCCGCGCTCATATGCATCGAGCAGCGGGGCAGCGCGCGCCGCCAGTTCGCCGCTGCCCGCCAGGGCCCGGCCGAAGTGCTCGCGGGCCGTCTCCGTGGAGGCGCGCCCCCTGCCCCGGTCGGCCGAGAGGTCCAGCCAGCGCCGGAAGATCCGCCGGATGGCCACGTCGGATCCCGCCCCCCGCCACCGCCGCGAGGGCCCCTCGGGCACGCCCGCCGCCGCCGGCAGGTCCTCGCGCTCCTCAACGAAGCCCACGGCGGCGACCTCGTCGTGGCGCCGGGCACGCAGCAGCGCCAGCGCCAGCAGGGCGACCGCGACCACGGCCAGCACAAGCAGCCAGCGGCCCGCCAGGACCGCCCACAGGGGCGGGGTGCTCGCGACGTGGGGGTGGTACGCGTTCTTGGGCACGCCGCCGGCCGTCACCTTCGGCAGCTTCAGCTTCCTGCCGTGAAGCAGCCAGGCGAATAGCGCCGCCACGAGCTGGGCCATGTAGCCCACCACGATGAAGACGGGGGTCAGCAGGAACACCAGGGCCTCGTCCAGGAAGCCGAGGACCCGGGGCAGCATCCCGCCGCCGCCCACCAGGATCCAGGCGGCCAGCGTTCCGCCGCCGATCACGATCCACAGCGAGCTCGCCGCCGTCGAGCGATAGCCGCGCCGCTCGGCCGACGCGCCGTAACGGTGCTCGAACTCGTGCAGCTGGGAGAGGGTCAGGCCGTCCAGCCCC
>JAJYVM010000045.1 GCA_021792015.1 Bacillota bacterium
GCTGGGGTCGGACTGGAGCTGGGCGACGTTCTCAGGCGGCACCGTGTCGATGACCTGCACCTGGCCGCTCTGCAGCGCGGCAATGCGCGTCGCCGAGTCCGGGATGGACTTGAAGTCGATGCCGGCCAGCTTCGGCTTGCCGCCCCAGTAGCCGGGATTGGCCACGAGGTTGAGCTCGGTGCCGGGCTGGAAGCTCTTCACCATGTACGGGCCCGTGCCCACGGGGTGGATGCCGTAGTTGCTTCCGTACTTCTGGACCGCGGCGGGGCTGACCATCAGCGCCGAGCCGTGGGCGAGGTCGTTCAGGACCTGGCCGGACGGCGCCTTGGTGCTCACCTGCAGCGTGTAGGTGCCGGTCGCCTTCGCACCGGAGAAGATGTCCCAGATGGGCCGGTTCGTGTCGTTGGTCTTCGGGCTGATCATCCGGTTGAGGTTCCAGGCGGCCGCCGTGGCGTTGAACGGCGTGCCGTCCGTGAACTTGACGCCCTGGCGCAGGTGGAAGGTCCAGGTCGTGCCGTTGGATGCCACGGACCACGAGGTGGCGAGGTCGGGCTGGATCTGGAGCTTGCTGTTAAAGCGCACGAGACCGTCGTAGACGAGGAAGGCGGCCTCGAAGGCGGCCGGATAGGTCAAAAGCCCGCCCGTGCCCGCGGTGTCGAGGCTGGTGACGGGTACCGCCGTCCCGTAGATCAGCGTGGAGCCCGAGGCCGGGGCCGTCGTGGCGGCGCCCGTCGCCGCCGTGCTGGTCGTGGCGGACGGCGTCGCGCTGGCGCCGCCGCAGGCACTGAGCAGCAGGCCGATCGCCACCACGCCCGGGAGCCATCTCCTGGCCATCCTCACGCGCATCGGCTCAATCCCTCCCTGACTCCGCGAAGAGTTCACTGACTCACCGGGGCCGCGAGCTGGGCCGCGAAGCTGAACAGGGCCGGCGTCCCGCCGGTGTGCACGAACACGACGTCGCTGCCGGGCGCCACCCGCCCGCTGCGCACGTCGGCCAAAAGCGCCGCCATGCCCTTGCCGGTGTAGACCGGGTCGAGGAAGACCCCCTCGGTCGCGGCCAGCAGCCGGATGGCCGCCATGCCCTCGGGCGTCGGCACGCCGTAGCCGGCGCCGACGAAGCCGCGCTCGCTCTCGACGTCCTCGGGCCCGACCTGGGCCTCCAGCCCGATCCGGGCCGCCGCCGCCTGGGCGATGGCCGCCACGGCCGACCGCCGGTCCTCGTCAGGCTTGCTGACCGCCACGCCCACCACGCGGTAGCGGTCCCGCTCGCCGAGCAGGGCGCGGCCGAGGACCAGCCCGGCCTGCCCCTTGCTGCCGGAGGTCATGTAGACGTGCTGCGGAAAGGCGCCGGCGGCCTGCATCTGCTCCCGGGTCTCCAGGAGCGACTCCACGTAGGCGAGGGAGGAGGCCACGGCGAACATCGGTGCCGCGTTGATGTCGAACGGGCGGCGGCCCTCCCGGCGCAGCTCGTCCGCGCGCGCGGCCATCGCCCGGGCCATCTCCGCGTCGTCGCCGTGGAAGAAGTGGACCTCGGCCCCCAGCAGCAGGTCGAGCAGCAGGTTGCCCTGCGGCCCGCCCGCCGGCGGGTCCCCGCGCAGGAAGAGGACCGTGCGCAGGCCCAGCTTGTTGGCGGCCGCCGTCGTCTGGCGCGCCGAGTTGGAGGTCACCTCGACCCCGAAGACCAGCGTGTCCGCGCCGGCGGCCAGCGCCTCGGCCAGCCTGAACTCCAGGTTGCGCGTCTTGTTGCCGCCGAAGGCCAGCCCGGTCTGGTCGTCCCGCTTGAGCCACAGCCGCACGCCCAACTGCTCGGACAGGCGCGGGCACGCCTCGAGCGGCGTCGGCAGAAAGGCGAAGCGCCGCCGCGGCACCTGCCCGATCGCGCGGCGGATCTCCTCGGGCCCGTACGTCCTAGCCACGCGCCGCACCCCCCGCCTCGCGGCCACCGGCCTCGGGAACGATGGGGTCATAGAGCCACGGATACCGCGGATGCCGGTAGAGCCGGCCGGGATCGAGCCCGGCCGCGCCGACCATCCAGGTGAGCACGTCGATGAAGCTGGCGTGCACCCTGGCGGGGACGGCATCGGTCCCGGGGTCGAGCAGGCCCGGCCCGTCGTTGTTGGCCATGGCCGCCGCGCTCAGGCTGTGGACGCGGGTGTCGGTCTCCGGGCTGTGCAGGATCTCGGCCCGCTGCTCCAGGGCCGCCAGGCACGCCTCGATCCCGTACGCGCCCCAGTTTGAGATGGCGGCGATCACAAGGGCGTCGACCTCGGCCGCGGGCACGACGCTGCCGTCGCAGCCGCAGCGGCACCTGGCCGCGCCCGGCACGAGGTCGATGACGGTGTCGCGGATCACGCTGCAGCCCAGCTCGTTGCCGCCGTCCCCGATGCCGATCACCGGGGCGCCGGCGGCGCGCAGATGGGGCAGCAGGGCCTCGACCTTGGCGCAGTAGTCGGTGAAGCGGCGCCCGGAGGCGGAGTGGTAGTGCCCGTTCTCGTTGGCCCCCGGCCGCTCGATGGCCACGAAGGCGCGGGGCTGGAGCTTGGCGCACAATTCGGCGGCGGCTTTCGCCGCCTCGTCCGGGTCGACAGGGAACGGAACGACGGCAGCGGTGGTCGGGAGCTGCATCGCGCGCTCCAGCGGCAGACAGTAGAGGCCGGCGGCCGTCACCGCGGCCCGGCAGATCGCCTCGTCGCCGGGGTTGGTGACGATGACCGGCTTCACGCCGTAGGCGAGCACGAGCGCCCGCGCCAGGGTGGCGGCGCCGACGGGCCCGTCCTGCTCCGTCAGAAACCAGGCGAACGTCGGCAGGCCGGTCGCGATGAAGACGACGTCCCCGGGACCGCGAACCGCTCCCTTGAGCAGGCGCGCGGCGCGCATGGCCAGGGGCTCGCCCTGGCGGGCGCGGGCGGCCGCATAAAGGCCCCCGACGACGCCCCGGCCCGTGATCTCGATGCCGCAGAGCTGATCCACGGCCTCGGCGAATTTCCGCAGCGCTTCCCCATCCTGTTCCGGCGTGCCGATCATCTCCTATCCCGACTTGGGTCGAATCCGGCGCATCGCGTCCCTCACAGCCGCCGCTCGGCCATGGCGGCGCGGATCCGCATGATGTTGTCGACCGTGGTGTCGTAGCGCCGCAGGCCCAGCGTGACGAACAGCACGTCCACGATGCTCTGCATGGCGATGCGCGAGGACATGGCCTCCGTGCGGAAGGCCGTCTCACGGGCCGCGGTGGCGAGCACCACGTCGGCCAAGCCGGTCAGCGGCGACTTGCCGAGATGGGTGATCCCGATGACGCGGCTGCCGTTGCGGCGGGCCGTGGTCACCGCCTGCAGGATGTCGCGCGAGCTGCCTGAGGGCGAGATGGCGACGACGGCATCCCGGGGACCCAGCAGGGCCACGCGGACCGCCTGCATCTCCCCGGCCACCTCGGCCGAGACCTGCAGGCCGAGGCGAAGCCACCACTGCTGCGCGTCCAGCGCGACGAGGCCCGCGTTCCCCACGCCGCAGACCAGGATGTGGTCGGCCTGCGCGAGGATGTCGACCGCCCGCTCGATCTCGGACGGCTGCAGGCTTGCCAGCGTGTCCTCGAGGGCGAGGATGTTGGCGTGGAAGACCTTGCGGACGACGTCGGCCGGCTGGTCGTCCGGCGACACCTCTTCGTGGATGGCCTTCAACGGAGAGACCAGATCCTGCGCCAGCCGGATCTTGAGCTGCTGAAAGCCTGCGAGGCCGCCCTTCTGGCAGACCCGCACCACGGTCGCCTCGCTGGTGCCGCTGCCTTCCGCGACATCGGTCACCGTCATGCGCACGATGTCGGCCGTGTGCTGGAGCAGGAAGTCGACGACCTTCCGCTCAGCGGCGCGGAGGCGGCCGCCCGTGCTCAGCATCAGGCGGATCGTTTGGGGCAGTGCCCCATCCGCCGCGGACGCCAGCTCATCCGCCACCGGGCTCCGCCTCCTTGCGCAACGGTTTCGCTGAGTTTCATGAAGATCCTCCATGTAATGAAGGAAATTTCCTTCACAACTGGCGCGCAGGGGTGGAGCCTGGCTGCGACTGGACGCAGCGGCAGGAGGACTCCTCCGGCGGCAGAACCCCCGGAGGAAGAGGGGGCCGAGCGGCCGTGCGGATCGGGGAGCGGATCGACGCGCTGCTGCAGCTCTGCGCCGGGGAGTTCAGCGGGGCCCGGGTCCTGGACGACGTGCGGGCGATCTCCGGCGGCGCCGCCGACCCCGAGTTCGCCGTCCGATACGCGCGCCTGCTGGCGGCGGCCGGGCTGGTTCGGCTTGAGGACCGCACGGGAGCGACCCGGACGGTCACAGCGTCGAAGGAGGTGTGATCCGTGGCACTTTGGCTGAACGAGGATGAGGTGCAGGCCTGCCTCTCGGTGCCGGATGCCATCGCCGCCCTGCGCGAGGCCTTCGCCGACCCGCAGGCGCAGGTGCTGCCGCGCTGGCGGGGCCGCGGCGAGCGCGCCACGTACAGCGTGATGGCGGCTGCGCTGCCGGGGCTTGGCCTCTGCGGCCTGAAGGAATACGTCCGCGGCCGCTTCGTGGTGCTGGTCCACGACCTGGCGACGGGGGAGATGCTCGGCCTGCTGGAGGCCGACCACCTCGGCCGGATCCGCACCGGCGCCGCCTCGGGCCTGGCGACCGACCTGCTGGCGCGGGCGGATGCCGAGGTGTTCGGCTGCATCGGCAGCGGCGGCCAGGCGGCCACGCAGGTGGCGGCCGTGCTGGCGGTCCGGCCCGGCATCCGGGAGGTCCGGATCTACAGCCGCACCCCCGAACGGGCGCAGGCCTTCGCGTCACGGCTCGGGCCGAAGGCCCGCGCGGTGGCCTCGGCCGAGGCGGCCGCCCGGGGCGCCGACGTCGTCACCACCATCACCAACGCCCACGCCCCTGTCCTGGAGGGATCCTGGCTGTCGCCCGGCTGCCACGTCAACGCGGCGGGCAGCAACGTGGACGGCCACGCGGAGCTGGATGCCGAGGCCGTCCGCCGCGCCGCGTTGATCTTCGCCGACGATGTGCGCGGGGGCAAGAACGAGGCGGGCGACCTGATCCAGGCAGGCGTGGATTGGTCGCGGGTGCACGAGCTCGCCGACCTGGTGCAGGGACGGGCGCAGGGCCGCCACAGCCGGGACGACATCACGCTCTTTGAGTCGCAGGGCATCGCCCTGGAGGATGTGGCGGCCGGCGCCGCCGCCCTGAAGGTGGCCCGGGCCCGCGGGCTTGGCCGGGAGGTGCCCCTGCCTTGAGCGACCTCAGCATCGGCGATGTCCTCGACGTCCGCCACGCCGAGCGCCCCCAGTGGGCCCCGGACGGGCGCCGGATCGGCTTCCTCTGGAACCAGAACGGGCCGGTGCCGCTCTATGTCGCCGACGGCGACGAGCTGGTGCGGCTGTCCGCGGGCGACGATCCGGTGCGCGAGTTCTGCTGGGACGGGGCGGATGCCCTGTACGTCCAGAGCGGCCGCGTCCACCGCGCCGCCCTGGGCGCGGCACCGCTCGTGGCGATCGACGTGGGCGATCCGGCCGGCTCGCTGCGGCCCGGCCCCGACGGCGCGCTGGCCTTCACCGCCGGCGGCGCCCTCTGGGTCATGGGTCCCGGCAGCCTGCGGCGCCTGAACCTGCCTGGGGGCGATGCCTCGCTCCCCGCCCGGCCCTGGGGCCCGGACGGCCAGCTTTTCCTCCAATACCGCGACGGCGAGCGGCGGTTCGCGGCCGTCGCGGATCGCGACGGCCACCTCATCTGGCGCACGGAGGCCGGGTTCCGCTGGCGCGGGGGGGCGGTCGGCTGGGCCGGCGCGCGCGTGATCGTGCTGCGCACGCTCGATGGGCGGAGGCGGCGCCGCCTGGTCGCCGTCGAGCCCGCCACCGGCATCGAGGAGACGCTCCTCTATGAGGAGGATCCCGCGGGCCTCGGCGGGCCGCCCGGCCCGGTCATCGCCCCAGATGGCACGGCCATCGCCGTGTACCTCGCGCCGAACGGCTGGGACAACCTCCACGTGCTGGAGCTGGCGACGGGGGTCCTGACGCGCCTCAGCGCGGGGGAGTGGGAGGACTTCGGCCACTCGGCCGATCCGCCCGACTGGTCGCCCGACAGCCGGCGCCTGGCGTTCGCCAGCAACCGCGGGGCCCTCGGCGAGCGGCAGCTTTACGTGGCGGAGCGCGACGGCGGGCAGGTCCGGGCCATCACGGCGGCGGCCGGCACAAGCTGCGACGCGGTGTGGTCGCCGGACGGCAGCCGCATCGCCTTCCTGCACTGCGGGCTGGACACGGCCTGCGACCTGTGGCTGTGGGACGGCGCCGGCTCACGGCGGCTGACGGACTCGCTGCCGGCCGCCTTCAGCCGCGAGCGCATCGTCGTGCCGGAGGAGGTCCGCTACCCGTCGGCCTACGACGGGACGCCCGTGCCAGGCTACCTGTGGCGGCCGCGCGGGGAGGGCCGGCACGCAGCCCTCATCTGGATCCACGGCGGGCCGATGCGCCAGATGCGCCTGGGCTGGCAGCCGCTGCACTCGTACATGCTCTTTTACGCCTTCCACCAATACCTTGCCGAGCGCGGCTACGCCGCGCTCTGGGTCAACTACCGCGGCGGCATCGGCTATGGACGTGGCTGGGAGCGCGGCGCCCGGGCCGTCCCCCGGGGCCAGGGCACGGTCGACTGCGGCGACGTGGTGGGGGGCGCCGCCTACCTGCGCGCGCAGCCATTCGTCGACCCGGAGCGGGTGGGGGTCTGGGGCCTGTCCTGGGGCGGCTACCTGACCCTGAGCGCCCTCACGCGCCATCCCGGCACCTTCGCCGTGGGCGTGAACCTGGCCGGGATGTGGGACATGGAGCTGGAGCGGCCGCGGGAGAGCGCTGCCTATTCGCCGAAGGAACTGGGCCACCAGCTGCGCGATCCGCTTTATAATCTGCAGGGCACCGCCGACCGGAACGTGTCGTTCAAGCAGATGGATGCCATCGTGCGCGACGGGGTGCGGCACCACCTGCCGTTCTGGACGGAGTACTACCCGGGTGAGGTCCACGTGTTCGAGCACCGGGAAGTCTGGGAGGACGCCTTTGCCAAGATCGAATCCGCCCTCGCCCGCCACCTCCGGCCGGGGACTGCCGTATAAGTGGGTCGCCTTCAGCGTCACGAGCATCGGCGTGCTGATGTCGGCCATCGACAGCACGGTGGTCGTGCTGGGCCTGCCGGTGATGGTGCAGGACCTGCACGCCACCCTGGTGTCCATGATCTGGGTCATCATGGGCTACACGCTGGTCAGCACGGCCCTCCTGCTGGTGCTCGGCCGCATCGCCGACATGTTCGGGCGGGTGCGGATGTACAACCTGGGCTTCATCGTCTTCACCATCGCGTCGGTCTTCTGCGGGCTGAGCCATAGCGGCGGCCAGCTGATCGCGGCGCGCCTGGTGCAGGGCGTGGGCAGCGCCATGCTGATGGTCAACTCGATGGCCATCATCACGGAGGCCTTCCCCAGCAGCGAGCGCGGGATGGCCCTCGGCATGAACTCCGTGATCTGGAACGCCGGCGCCATCCTCGGACCCCTGATCGGCGGCGTGCTGCTCTCCGTCTTCACGTGGCGGTCGCTGTTCTTCGTCAACCTGCCGATCGGGATCGTGGGGACCATCATGGCCTACGTGCGCCTGCGCGAGCTGTCGCACCGGCCGGCCGAGCGCAGCTTCGACTTCGTGGGCGCCGCGCTGTTCACGGCGTCGCTGACAGCGGTGCTGCTGGTGCTGACGGAGGGCCTGGAGTACGGGTTCGACTCGCCCATGATCCTGGGCCTGCTGGCGTTCGGCCTCGTCGGCATCGTCCTCTTCCACCGCTGGGAGCACCGGGTCGTGGCGCCGGTCCTCAACTTCGGGCTGTTCGCCAATCGCCTCTACGGGCTGGCGGTCGGCGCCTCCAGCGTGCAGGCGCTGGGGATGTTCTCCATCAACTTCCTGCTGGCGTACTTCCTGGAGGCTGTCAAGGGCCAGCCGCCCCTCACGACAGCCTTCCTGATGCTGCCGGCGCCCCTGATCAGCTCGATCGTGGCGCCGTTCAGCGGTCGCTGGTCGGACCGCGTGGGGCCGCGGGTGCCGGCCACCGTGGGGGCCATCATCCAGGCCGGCGCCGTGCTCTGGCTCGCCTTTCTGCATACCGGCAGCGGGCTCTGGGAGGTCGTCGTGCCCCTGGGCATCATGGGCTTTGGCGGCGGCATGTTCTGGTCGCCGAACACTTCGGCCGCCATGGGCTCCGCGCCGCCCGGGCAGCTGGGCGTGGCGTCGGCGACCCTCACGACGATGCGCAACGTGGGCTTTCTCATGAGCTACGC
The DNA here is from genome assembly GCA_021792015.1 of Bacillota bacterium. GTDB lineage: Bacteria > Bacillota > Sulfobacillia > RBS10-35 > JAJYVM01 > JAJYVM01. The sequence goes on from JAJYVM010000045.1 coordinate 8,320, forward strand.
GCTCTCGATCGTGGTGGCGGCCGAATCGCTGCCGCCGGCCGTGATGAACGCCCTGTTCCTGAACGCCAATGTCACGCTGGGCGGCGGCGGCATGGCGGCGTTCACCGGCGGGATCGACCACGCCTTCGCGCTATCGTGCGGCTTCGCCCTGGTCGCGGCCGTCGTCTCCAGCCTGCGGGTCCGGCCACCGGTGCCGGTGGCGGCGCAGGCCGGGGCCGATTAGCGCTTCGCGCGAATCGGCCCATTGTGCGTTGCCGGGACGCGAGCCGGCGCGGGACGTTCACGGTGAGGCTGTGGCGTCGCCGCCGCGCGGCTCGTCGGGCATCCGGCGAAACCGCGTCGGGGCCCACTTGGCCTGCCTGGCTCCGCGGTGCCGCGTCTACTGAATCGCCGGCCAGACCTCGGTCCAGCTCCGCCCGCCGTCCTGGGTGCGCCACAGGGCGCCCTCGGCGGCCATCCACCCGGCCGCCAGGCTGTCGATCTGAAGGCCCGGGCTTCCTAGCTCGGTCCAGGTGGCGCCGCCGTTGCCGCTCACCAGCAGGCTCGCGCCACAGCCGAGCCAGACCGTGTCGGGCGCGGCCACGGCGGCCGCGGTGCAGAACTGGCCGTGCGGCAGGGTTTGCACGTGCCACGTGCGGCCTCCGTCGCGGCTGAGGGCGACGGCCTGGGTGCAGCCGTTGTCCCCCAGCGCCGCCGCCAGGCCGGTGGTATCGGCCAGTTCGTCAAACGGGAAGGGCGGGGTGGGGAGCGGCTGCCAGGTGTGGCCGCCGTCGGATGTGGCCAGCAGGGTGCCGGCCTCCGTGCGGCCGCCCTTGGCACAGCCGAGCCCGAACGTGGCTGCCAGGCCATGGCCGCCCGGGGTCAGGGCGAACGGACCCAGACCGGTCGCCTGGGCCCCGGGGATCTTGACGCGGTTCCACGTGGCCCCGCCGTCCCCGCTCAGGTCGATCGACTGCCCGTCGGGGTTGGCCACCGCCAGCGTGCTCGCCGTTACGGCCGCCTCCACGGGCGGCCCGCCCGGCAGGGTCAGGGGGATGCGTCGCCAGGCGCGGCCGCCGTCCCCGCTGAGGATGAGCCCCGCCGCGCCGGCGGCCAGGACTGCCGCGCCGCTGCTGCGGACCAGGGTGTAGTTGGCGGCCTGGGCCTGGCCGAGGGGTTTCCATGTCCGGCCGCGATCCACCGTCGCCCAGAGCAGACCGCTGCCCGCGAATGCGGGGGGCACGGCCCAGGCGGCGGCGCCGCTGACCGCCAGGTGCGTCGCGTCCTGGCCTGTCCGGGTCCAGGTCCTGCCGCCGTCGGCTGTGACCAGGACCTGACCGGCGCAGGGCGAGTTCTGGCCCATCACGCACCCGCCGGTGAGCCCCCAGCCGTGGCGGGCGTCGACGAAGTGCAGCCGCGTGAAGGCGCCCCCAAGGCTGTCCTGGGTCGCCCGGTTGAGGTCGACGGCCGCCCAGGTCTGGCCGCCGTCGGCCGTCGCCAGCACGGCCTGCCAGTCGGTCGTGCCGAACTTGTCGGTGCGGCCGCCGCCGGCGAAGCCGTGCGCCGCATCCACGAAATCCAGGCTGTGCAGGCGGAAGGCGGTGCTGCAGGTTGCGGGCAGCATTCGCCAGGTGGCGCCGCCGTCGGTGGTTTCCCAGATGGCGCCCAGGCACGCGGCGCTGCTCCCCGTCGCAAAGCCGGTGGTCGCGCTCAGAAAGGCGAGGCCGCCGGTCGCCGTCCCGCCAGGCAGCGTTGACGCGGTCCAGGTGCGGCCGCCATCCGTGGTGCGGAGGACATCGCCGATCCCCGTCGGCCCCATGGTGAAATCGGCGTCCGTCAGGGCATAGCCCACGCTGGGTGAGACGAAGTCAAAGCGGAGCCCGGTCCATGCGGCCGCGGCCCCGGCGGGCAGCGACGGGCGAATGGCGCGCCAGGTGCGACCACCGTCCGCGGTCGTGAGCAGAAGCGGCGTGCCGGCCGCGCCGGCCGCCGGGAAGGTCGCCCCCGCCACGAAGCCGTGCGCGGCACCGGCGAACCCCACCCAGTCGAGGTCCGCCTGCGTGCTCCGCCAGACCGTGGTCCATGTCCGACCGCCATCCGCGGTCACCTGGATGCGTCCGCTGCCCTGCACCGCGGTGCCGCTGGTCGTGCCCACCAGCGGGCCGCCCGTGACGAGCACGCCATGGGTCGCATCCGTGAAGGCGACATCCTGGATCCCGGAGGCGGGGGCGGGGGAGGTCGGCGGCGGGATGCGCTTCAAGGTCAGCGCCCCCGTCGCCGTGATGCGGACGGCACCTGGGGCAGTGGAAGCGGTCACGGTGGCCGGTGGGCGCGCCGGCACGGCGGTGCCGGCCCGGCCGCAGCCGACGGCGACCAGAGCACATGCCAGCAGGGCGGCTGCCAGGCGGCGCGTTGCAACATCCCCTCCCTGGAACGGACGCCGGTCGTGGCGAGCGGGTTCCCGACGCGCGTGTTTGGCGACCTCCGGACGTGGGAATGCTCCCCGTTGAACGGAGGGACCCGGTTGACCGGCAAGGTTGAGATCTGCGGGGTCAACACCTCAGAGCTGCCCGTGCTCAGCAACGACGTCATGCGTGAGCTGTTCCGCCGCATGCAGGCCGGGGATGACGCCGCGCGCAGCCAGCTGATCCAGGGCAACCTCCGTCTCGTGCTCAGCGTCATCCAGCGCTTCAACAACCGCGGCGAGCCCGTGGACGACCTGTTCCAGGTCGGCTGCATCGGCCTGATGAAGGCCATCGACAACTTCGACCTGGGCCAGAACGTGCGCTTTTCGACCTATGCGGTGCCGATGGTCATCGGCGAGATCCGCCGCTACCTCCGCGACAACAACGCCATCCGCGTCAGCCGCTCCCTGCGCGACCTCGCGTACAAGGCCCTGCAGGTGCGGGATTCCCTCACCCACAGGAGCGGGCGCGAGCCAACGGTCGGCGAGATCGCCGATGAGCTGAAGGTGCCGCGGCAGGAGGTCGTCTTCGCCCTGGACGCCATCCAGGAGCCGGTCTCCCTCTTCGAGCCGATTTACGAGGACGGCGGCGACCCGATCTTCGTCATGGACCAGATCTCGGACGACCGCACGCAGGACGAGGAGTGGCTGGAGGGCATGGCCATCCGCGAGGCCATGCGCCGCCTGCCCGCGCGCGAGCAGACCATCCTGCAGATGCGCTTCTTCGCCGGCAAGACGCAGATGGAGGTCGCCGACGAGATCGGCATCTCCCAGGCGCAGGTCAGCCGGCTGGAAAAGGCCGCGCTCCTTCAGATGCGCAAGTTCGTGTAGGAGGCCGCACCACCATGGACGCTCCGCTGAAGCTCGCCGCGCCGCCGCGCGGCCGCGCCCTGGGCCTGCTCGCCCTGATCGTGGCCACGGCGCTCGTGCTCGTCTGGCTCGGGCCGCTGGTCGCGCCCGCCCAGGGTATGATTCGCCTGCGCATCGTCGCCAATTCCAACTCGCCCGCGGACCAGGCGGTCAAGCTGGCCGTGCGGGATGCCCTGATCGCCGACCTGCTGCCGGGGGCGGCCGGGCTCGCCTCGGAGCCGGCGGCCCGCGCCTGGCTGGAGCAGCGCATCCCGTCGCTGCAGGAGATCGCCGCCGTCACGGCCCGGCGCGCCGGCGCCCCGGCCAGCGAGCCCGTGCGGGTGACCCTCGGCCCGGACACCTTCCCCGTCCGCCACCTCGGCTGGATCCTCTTCCCGGCCGGCCGGTACACGACCCTTCTCGTCACCATCGGCGCCGCCGCCGGCCACAACTGGTGGACGGTACTCTTCCCGCCCCTGGCGTTCGTGCGGGTCGACAAGGGACTGGACGTCGTCGGTCCGGCCGACGGGCCAGCAACCACCAAGGTGGTTTCGGATAGGACGGGCGGCACCTCCGTGGTGGATGCGGCCAGCGGCCAGTGGGTGCAGGCCCTGCGCTGGCTCGGCCTCGCCGGCCAGGCGACGGTCTCCTTCCATCCCAACAACGGCGACATCATGATCGTCTCGGACCGCTCGCCGGCGTCGGCGCCCGTCCAGATCCGCTTCTTCCTCTGGGATCTGACGCACGGCATCCGGCAGCAGGTGCGGGGCCTGATCGCCTTCCGCTGAGGCCTGCGGGCAGGCAGGGCGGGAAGGAAGGGCCCGCGGCCCCACAGAACAGCCGAACCGAGCCCCAAAGCTCGGGGAGGCGATGATTGGCCGTGGCCGATACAGCCTATGACGTGGTGGTGGTGGGGGCCGGGAACGCCGGCCTGTCGGCGGCACTGTCCGCCCGGGAGACCGGCGCGCGCGTGCTGCTCTTGGAGCGGGCGCCGGAGGGCTGGCGCGGCGGCAACTCCCACTTCACCGGCGGCGCCTTCCGCTTCCCCTACCGCGGCGTCGACGACGTGGACCCGGTGGTGGGCGGCCTCTCCGCCGCCGAGCGCGAGAAGGTCGAGGTCGGGCAGTACACCGAGGAGCAGTTCTACGAGGACGTCGCCAGGGTCACCGAGTACCGGTCCGACCCGGAGCTGGTCGGCCGGCTGGTGGAGCGGGCGCGCCCGACCATGCTCTGGCTGCACACGCGCGGCGGTGTGCGCTTCGCCCTCTCGTACGGCCGCCAGGCCTTTCTGGTCGATGGCAGGTACCGCTTCTGGGGCGGGCTGATCGTCGAGGTGGTGGGCGCCGGCGCCGACCTGATCAGGGCGATGTTCGCCGCCTGCGAGCGGGCCGGCGTCGACATCCGCTACGAGGCGCGGGCGCAGGCGCTGGAGCGCGAGGCGGGCGGCCCCGTCACGGCTGTGCGCGCGTCGATCGCGGGCCGGGCGCACACCTTCGCCACCCGGGCCGTGGTCCTCGCCGCCGGCGGGTTCGAGGCCAATCCGCAGATGCGGGCGGCCTACCTCGGACCGGACTGGGACCTCGCCAAGGTGCGCGGCACGCCGTACAACACCGGCGACGGGATCCGCATGGCGCTGGAGATCGGCGCCCAGCCCTTCGGCCACTGGAGCGGCTGCCACGCCGTCGCCTGGGACGCCAACGCCCCGGCCCACGGCGACCGCCGCATCGCCGACCTCTTCCAGAAGCACTCCTACCCGTTCGGCCTGATCGTGAACCGCGAGGGCCGGCGCTTCGTGGACGAGGGCGCGGACTTCCGCAACTACACCTACGCGAAGTATGGCCGCGAGATCCTGAAGCAGCCGGGCCACGTGGCCTTCCAGCTCTTCGACCAGAAGGTGCTGCGCCTTTTGCGCGACGAGTACCGGATCGCCGAGGTCACCCGGGCCGAGGCCGCCACCTTCGCCGAGCTGGCGGGAAAGCTGGAGATCGACCCGGACGGGCTGGAGCGGACCCTCGCCGAGTACAACGCCGCCGTGGTGCCGGGCGCCTTCAACCCGTCCGTCAAGGACGGCTGCCACACCGAGGGGATCACGCCGAGGAAGAGCAACTGGGCGCAGCGCCTGGACCAGCCGCCCTACGTCGGCTATGCCGTCACCTGCGGCATCACCTTCACCTTCGGCGGGCTGCGCATCACGCCAGACACGGCGGTGCTGGACACCGAGGGCCGCGAGCTGCCGGGGCTCTACGCCTGCGGCGAGCTGGTCGGCGGGCTCTTCTATCATAACTACCCAGGTGGTTCCGGCCTGATGGCCGGCGCCGTCTTCGGGCGGCTGGCCGGCGGCGCCGCAGGCGCCCATGCCCTGGCGGGACGGGGGTGAGCCGATGCCGTACCGGATCGCGGTCCTGCCCGGGGACGGGATCGGCCCCGATGTGGTGGCTGCCGCGCAGCGCGTCGCCGAGGCGGCCGCCGCGCCCGTCGAGTGGCTGCGCCTGCCGGTCGGCCTGCCGGCCCGGGCCGAGTTCGGGACGACGCTGCCGGATGTCACGCTGTCCGAGCTCACCACCTGTGACGGCGCCCTCCTCGGCCCCCTGACGACCCACGCCTACCAGGGACCGGCCATGCCCAACCCCAGCGCCGTCCTGCGGACCCGGCTCGGCCTTTACGCCAACATCCGCCCCGTCCACGCCTGGGCCGGCGTCCCCTGCCGCTACCCCGAGCTCGACGTCGTCGTGGTGCGGGAGAACACGCAGGGCTCTTACGCCGACCGAAACCTGCTGGACGGCAACGGCGAGCTGCGGCCCGACCCCGACACGGTGATCTCCGTGCGGCTCGTCACGCGGGCGGCCTGTGCCCGGCTGGTGCGCGCGGCCTGCGTGATGCCTCCGGGCATGGCCTGGGCCGTCCCTGGCTGCGGTCGAGCGGCGGGGCCGGCTCACGCTGGTGCACCAGGCCAACGTGCTGCGATACGGGGACGGGCTGTTCCTCGAGGAGGCGGCCCACGTGGCGGCGGGCTTCCCGGCCGTGCAGGCC
>JAJYVM010000046.1 GCA_021792015.1 Bacillota bacterium
GAGCGTGAGCTCCAGGGTGACGGGCAGGGCACTGGCCAGGGGGTGAGCCACCGCAATGTGATTGCGGTGGCTCACCCCCTGGTTGCCGTGCAGCACGTTGCCCAGCCAGTGCAGGTACTGAATCGGGGCGGGCACTCGAGGCCCGTGGCGCGGCGTAGGGCGGCCAGCGCGGCCGGGTTGGCCTGAGTGCCCACCGGGGTGAGCAGGCCCCGAGCCCACGCCCAGGCACCGCGGGGCCACAAATGAAGGGACCCGCCCCGACGGCCGGACTCCGTCGGAAAAGCGCGTCCCCCACCTGACTCGGGCCTGTTGATCACATCTGGGTGGCGCTACTCCGCCGTGTCCGCGCCACCCAGGTAGCCGCGCGCCACGGCCTCATCGATCATCCGCTCCGCGAACGCCCACAGGTCGGGCGCGCCCTCGGCAAGACTCGGGCCGTTGCGGGCCACCACCTGGCCGCGGCGGATGCCGTTTGGCCGCCAGGTCGCCCCGCCCGTCTGAAAGTTCAGCAGCAGCGGCTCCAGCCGGTCCATGGCGGCCGCGAAGCGGGCGTCCGGGCTCTCCCGCGCCTCGAACTCCTCCCACAGCGCGGCAACGCGCTGGCCCTGGTCCGGCGGCAACAGCCCGAAGATGCGCCGCGCCGCCGCCTGCTCGCGCTCGGCCTTGGTCGCCAGGGCGGCCTCGTCGTAGATGAACGAGTCGCCGGCGTCGATCTCCACCAGGTCGTGCACGATCAGCATCTGCATGGCCCGGCCGAGGTCCAGGCCTGGCGGCCCGTACTCCGCCAGCACGACGGCCATCAGCGCCAGGTGCCAGGAATGCTCGGCGTCGTTCTCATGGCGGGATCCGTTCGTCAGCAGGCTCTGCCGGAGGACGTGCTTGAGGCGGTCGGCCTCCAGCACGAACTCCAGCTGGGCCCGCAGCCGGGATCCCGCCGCCAGCGACGGAGCACCCGCGCCGGGATCCGATGAAACACCCACGCCACGACCCCCCACACACCCGACCTTACCCCAGCGCCGCCCGCAGCGGCCGGATCAAGCGCAGGGCGCGGGCCAGAACGTAGGCCGCCGCCACCGTGAGCAGGCCCACGACCCCGAACTTCACCAGCGCCGGCCAGGCCTGCCCGCTGAAGAGGATCGACAGCGGCACTGGCACCAGGGGCTGGATGATGTACGCCGCATAGGATGCACCGGACCAGCCCTGCCACCGCGGCGATGGCCGATTCAGGCGAGGCTGCCCCCAGCGGAGCAGGATCACCGACATCCCGACCAGCACGAACTGCTCCCAGACGGCGGTGACCAGAGCCTTCACGTTCGGGCCGCCGTGAAACGCGGCGCCCGCGGCGCCGGCGTGGTGGCGCTGGGTGAAGACGAGGCAGGCGGCGCGGATCGCGACGGTCCATCCGGCCCGCCGGACGGCCCGGTCCGGGATCGCGTCGAGCCACCCCTGGCGCCACGCGACCAAGCCCAGGCCGAACATGGCGACGTAGCTGGGGAAGTAGGCGAGTTGCAGGGACAGGAACGTGGCGCCGACCGGTACCACCAGACGGACGAGGAAGCTGGCGGCGCCAAGCACCGCGATGAGGGCGCCGATCGCCCATCCATCTGGGAAGGTTGGCGCGACGCGCACCGTCGGGAGCCACCGCGCCAGCCCCGCCCCCATGATGGCCGTGTGGTGCAGCATCACGAGGGCCTTGATCCCGGCGCGCAGGTGGTCCAGGTAGTACAGGCGGGCCTGCGGCGCGACAACCGTCGCCGGACGGGTGCCCTCCATCGCGCGGGGCATGATGGCCTGCATTCGGTCTTCGCCTCCCGCGGCAGCGCACCGCCGGGCCGGTTGGAGGCGAATCCGCCCGGAAGTGGCGTCGCGGGTGGCAGATCAGGACGAGGCCGGGTGTGGCTGCAGGTAGAGCCCATCGATCTTCTGCTGCGCGTCGAAGTGCAGGCGCACGTCCAGTGTGCCGTGGGTGAAGGTCGCGGCGACCACGACCTCGGTCCCGCCCGCCGCCGACCCCGACACCGTCGTGCCAAGGCCCTTGTAGGCACCGAGGCCCGCCGTGGCCTGCTTCCACGCCGCCGCCAACCGAGCCGCGCCCAGCTGCTGGCGGACGCTGCTGGCCAGCTGCGCCTCGACGGCACTGTCGCGCCCGGCCTCAAGCTGCGTCACGACCTGATGCGCGGCCGTGACCAGCCCGGGGTTGGCCGCGGCACCGCCGCCGCAGCCGGCGGCGATCAGGGCGAGACCGACGACGGCGACGACGGCGGCGACGGGGCTCGATCGGGCCATCAACCTCACGACCCCCCTACCCCTCGAACATCGCGCTGACCGAGCCACCGTCGTGGATGCGGCGGATGGCCTCCGCAAGCAAGGGCGCAACGCCCAGCACGTGCATGTTCGCGACCCGCTTCTCCGGCGGGATGGGGAAGGTGTCGGTGACGACGACGCCCTCGATCTCCGTCGCACGCAGCCGCTGCACGACGGGTCCGCTCAGCGGGGCGTGCACGCAGCCGAACACCACCCGCGCGGCGCCATGCTCCCGCAGGTAGTCCACGGCCCCCTGCAGCGTGGCGCCCGTGTCCAGCTCGTCGTCCAGGATGACGGCGCTCCTGCCTGCCACGTCGCCGATCAGGCTGCGGATGGTCACGGACGAGCGCACGCGCTCCTTGTCGAGGATGGCCAGGCTCGCGCCCAGCCGCCGCGCGTAGCTGCGGCAGAGGGCCGAGCGGCCGACGTCCGGGGCCACCACGGTCAGGTCGGGCAGTCCCATGCCCCGGATGTGCTCCGCCACGAGACCCGTGGCGGAGAGATTGTCCACCGGCCGCTTGAAGAAGCCCTGCACCTGGGCCGCGTGAAGATCCAGGGTCAGCACGCGGTCGGCGCCCGCCGTCTCGAGCAGGTCGGCCACCAGCCGCGCCGTGATGGGGATTCTGCCCTCGTCCTTCTTGTCCGAGCGGACGTAGGGGAAATACGGCAACACGGCCGTGATCCGCCCGGCGGATGCCCGCCGCAGGGCATCGAGGATGATGAGCAGTTCCATCACCCGCTCGTCGACCGGCGGCGACGGGGTCTGCACGACAAACACGTCGCGTTCGCGCACGTTCTCGCGGACACGCACGAACGTGTTGTCATTCGGGAACTTGATACTCTCAAGCGCCCCCTGGGCGATGCCGAGCTCGGCGCAGATGGCCGCCGTCAGTTCGGGGTGCGAGCGCCCCCCCAGCACGCACAGGTCCCCCACGCTCCTCACCCCCCCGCTGCCTCACCGTTCGCCGAGCGGGTGTGCCGGCCCCTGCCCCGCCCCGGAGCGCGCGATGGCCGCCGCGATCTCGTCGAGGTCCGCCTTGCTCAGGCTCAGGGTGGCTGCCGGGAGCCAGCCGTCGACCTGGCTCGGGTGGCGGGCACCGACGATGGCGCCGGTCACGCCCGGCCAGGCCAGCGCCCACGCGACGGCCACAGCCGCCACGGAGACCCGGCGGCGGGCGGCGATCGGGCGCAGGGCGTCGGCCAGGATCAGGTTACGGCCAAGGCGGCTCCCCAGGAACTCGCTGTCGTGGGCGCGCCAGTCGTCCGCAGGCAGGCAGCGCGTCCGCCCCAGGCTGAATGTGCCGGTCAGAAGCCCTGACTGCATGGGGCTGTATACGATGACGCCCGTGCCGTGATCGCGGCACCAGGGGATCTCCGCCTCGGCCGCGGCCCGGCGGATGGCGGACAGCGGCGGCTGCAGCGCGTCCACGTGCCCGACGGCCTCGGCGCGCTCCAGCTGGGCGGGGCTGTGGTTGCAGAGGCCGATGGCCCGCACCTTGCCCTCGCGGCGCAGGTCCACCAGCGTCTGCCAGTACGCGTCGACGGGTGTGCCGTCCTCGGGGGGCCAGTGGACCTGATAGAGGTCGATGCGCTCCATCCGGAGCCGTTGCAGCGAGGCGTCCACCTCGCGCCGCAAGCTGTCGGGGGCCGCCACCCGGCGCGGCGGCTGGCGCGGCTCGGAGGTGTCCCAGATGAGCCCGCCCTTCGTGAAGACGTACGGCCGCTCGTCGGAAGGCAGGTCCGCCAGAGCCTCCGCCACGATCTCCTCCGAGTGCCCGAGCCCGTATACGGCCGCCGTGTCGATCCAGTTGACCCCGTGCTCGATCGCGTGGCGGATGGTGGCAATCGACTCGGCGTCATCCTGCTCGCCCCAGCCAAAGGCCCAGTCGGGCCCGCCCAGGGCCCAGGCGCCGAAGCCGACGCGCGTGATCCGCATGCCCGTGCTACCGAGCTCGACGGTGGGGAGGGTTGTGACTGTCATACCTGTTCCGCCTCCACCCCGTCCGGCGCCGGCCCGCGCGGCTTCCCGCTTTGCGCCCGTCCCGAGCGCCGGAGGATCTATGCGTAGTGCTGGCCGCCGTTGACCTCGATCACCTCGCCGGTGACGAACGCCGAAAGGTTGGACACGAGGAAGAGGACGGCCTCCGCGCAGTCCGCCGCCGCACCGATGCGCTGAAGCGGCGTGGCCTGGCGGATCGCCTCCAGGCGCTCCGGCGAGCTGAAGTGGGTCTGAAACGGCGTGTCGATCGTGCCGGGGGAGATCGCGTTCACCCGGATGCCGCGGGCGGCCAGCTCGTTGGCCAGTCCGCGCGTGAGGGAGACCACCCCGCCCTTGGCCGCAGCGTAGGCGAAGCTGTGGTGGGCACCGCCGGTGTGCGCCACGATCGACGCGACGTTGACGATGCGGCCGCCCCGGCGCAGGTGGGGCAGGGCGGCCCGGCACGCCCAGAACACGCTGGAGAGGTTCAGGGCCAGCACGTGCTCCCAATGCGCATCGCTCGCCTCCGCGAGAGGAACCCGCCGCACCAGCGACCCGGCGTTGTTCACCAGGATGTCGATGCCGCCGAGCGCCTGCGCCGCCGCCTGCACAACTCGGTCGACCTGCGCGGAGGCCGTGAGGTCGCCCTGCAGCGTCACGGCCCGCCGCCCGAGGTCGCGGATGGCGCCCGCCGCCTCCTCCGCGCCGCCGGCGCTGGTGTTGTAGTGGATGGCCACGTCGCAGCCCGCCTCGGCCAGGGCGAGGGCGGTCGCCCGCCCGATGCCGCTGCTGGCGCCCGTGATCAGGGCCGTCTGGCCGCTGAGGTCGATGACGCGCATCGCCGACACCACCTGCCGCCGCCAGCGTAGCGAAGATGGCGCACCGGCCCCCACGGCCGGAAGTCGCCAAAGCCGGTTCCACACGGTGCGACAGGCGGACCTGTCCACGGCGGCCACGGGTGCGGCGCGGCATTTGCGGGCAACCGGCAATATTCGACGGGACGAGTGGCCACGCTGTCCCATGGGCCGACGCACCGCTCCAGGGTCCAGGTTCCAGCGATGGCGCACGGGCCTGCCTTTGCCAGTTTGTAACCAACGAGTAACGTTCTCGCCGAATTCCGTCGATTATGATCGCAACTAGGCCTTCTGGCGCATGTTTCCGACACTCCGGCCTGGACAAGCGAGGTCCGCAGTTTGAACCGACGTTTCGTACCCTCGGTACTGCTCTCGGCGTTTCTTCTCCTTGCCGCGCTGTGCGTGCCGCAAACGGCTGCCGCCGCGGGCTTTCGCGATGTGCCGTCCACCTTCTGGGCGGCGGCGGACATCAACATGCTGGCGCAGCACGGTATCCTGGCTGGCATGCCAGGGGGCGACTTCCAGCCCAACGGGCTGGTCACACGCGCCCAATTCGCCAAGATCCTCGTCCTGGTGCGCGGGCTGGGCACGGCCCCCAACACCACGGAGACCTTCGGCGATGTGGCCCCCAGCAGCTGGGCCTACCCGTACGTCGAAGCCGCCTACCAGGCGGGCATCATCCAGGGCATCGGCGCCCGCATGTTCATGCCGAACGCGCCCATCACCCGCGAGGACATGGCGGTCATGATCGGGCGCAGCCTTGGGCTGCAGCCCCTGGCGCAGGCCAGCACCCTGCCCCTCTCCTTCACCGACAAGGCGAGCATCGCGCCGTACGCCGCCGGCTACGTGGCGGCCGACGCGAAGCTCGGGCTGATGCAGGGCATGCCCGGCGGGGCGTTCGCGCCGCTGGCCGACACCACCCGGGCCCAGGCGGCGACCGTCGCCGCGCGCGTGATGCAGCTTCCGGCCGGCGCCATCAGCGGCGTGCTCGCCTCGGTGGCGCAGGGCGTGCAGCTGATGCCCCAGCAGACCACCGTGGCCGCCGGCACCAGCATGCGGGTGACCGCGAAAGTCTACGGGCCGGGCGGTGCCGTCCTGCCGCTGCTGCCCACCTTCTCCGCCACGGGCGGCACCATCGACAGTCAGGGCGACTTCACGGGCAGCACACCGGGTGTCGCCACCATCTCGGCGCAGGTCGGCAGCGTCAAGGCATCCGTGCAGGTCAGGATCGTCGACACGGCGGCGAAGGTGGCCATGACGGGCCTGCCCGCGACCCTGACGGCGGGCGACAAGGTGCAGATCCAGCTGACGGTGCTCGACGGCCAGGGCAAGCCCGTCACCGGCGACCAGGGCCGCACGCTGCTGATCCAGGTGCAGGGACCGGGCGACCCCGCGCCGCTCTCCGCAAACGATTCGAATGGACAGGCCGCCATCACCTGGCAGCCCACCGTGGCCGGCACCTACCAGCTCGAGGCGACCGCCGGCTCGCTGCAGCCCTCTCCCCTGGTCAGCGTGACGGTCCACCCGGGCCGCCCGAGCCAGATCGCGCTGACCGCCACGCCCGCCACGCTCACGTCGACGAGCATGCGGGCCGAGATCCGGGCCGCCGTGGAGGACAGCTACGGCAACGTCATCCCCGGCCAGACATCGGTGCAGCTGACCATCAACCCCTCCGGCAGCGGCAGCCTCGACGCCACCCAGACCAACATCGAGGGCGGCCCCTCGCTGATCGCGGACTTCACGCCAACCGGGAGCGCCACGCAGGTCCAGGTCCAGGCGGCGGCCGCGGCGCTCGGCCTGACCGGATCAGTCACGATCCAAGTGACCATCGAGCCCAGCGTGGCCTTCCTTTCCGGCGGCGCGCAAAGCGCGACCGCCGGCACGACGCTCTCGGTGCCGGTCCAGATCGTGGCCCCCGACGGGACCCCCATCACCACGGACAGCGGGCGCAGCCTGACGCTGACAGTCAACGGACCCGACGGCGGCACGAGCACGGTCACGGCCACCGACGCGGGCGGCAAGGCCACCTTCGCCCTGCCGGAGACCCTGGCCGGGGCCTACCAGATCCAGGCGAGCGGCCAAGGGGTCAGCCCCGGGCCGGCCGAGACCGTCACATTCACGCCCGCGACGCCGGCGGCCCTTGAGCTCTGGAGCGCGCCCACCTTCCTGCTGGCACCGGGGGAGACGGCGGCGCTGCACGCGGCCGAGGTCGACCGGTACGGCAACATCACCCCGAACACCTTCCCCGTCGCCGTGGCGGTCACGGGGGCCGACAGCGGGCTGCAGAACACGGTCAGCACGGCCACCGCGGGCGGGGTCGTCGCCACCTTCGTCAGTTACGGGCCGGGGACGGCCGACATCACGCTCGAGTCCCCGGGCAGCGGCCTGCAGCCCATCCAGTACATGCTGCAGGTGCGGAAGTCGTCGGCCGGCGTCGTATCGGGCAAGGGGATGTGGGTGCGCTACGCCGACATCACCACGCTCGGCGCGGCCGCCATCGTGCAGCAGGCCAAGGCGGACGGCATCACCCACCTCTACGTGTGGGTCGGCTCCACATACAACAACGACGGGTTCATGGGCGGACCGCTGCTCGCGGCGATCCTGCCCCTGGCCCATCGGGATCACATCTCGGTGATCGCCTGGATCTACGACACGCTCTACAACCCGGCGGCCGACCTGCAATTGGCCCAGGAGGCCTACAGCTACACGGCGCCAAGCGGCGACCGCGTCGACGGGCTGGCCCTGGACCTGGAGACGGACTCGACCATGACGCCGGGGATCGTGGGACCGTTCGCGCAGCAGCTGCGGCAGATGGTGGGACCCTCCTACCCGCTGATCGCCGTGACGTACCCGCCGCAGTTCCGCCCGAACTACCCGTTCGCCACGCTGGCGCAAACATTCAACGCCATCGCGCCGATGGACTACTGGCACGTGAACATGCGGCCGTACACCGGCGCGGAGGTCGAGAGCTTCGTCACGACCTCGATCAATGAGCTGCGGCAGGACACGGGGCAGCCCAGCCTACCGATCAGCGTCATTGTGCAGGGGTATGATGTGTTCGCGTCCGGCGGCCAGGGGGCGCAGAGCCCGACGGCGGCCGAGATCCAGGGCGCCGTCGATGGCGCGCGGACCGACGGAGCCATCGGCGTCTCGCTCTACGAGTGGAGGACCGCGACCCCGGCCGAGTGGCAGGCCTTTCTGTCCACACCGGGGCCTGGAGGGAACTGAGGGATATGCGGCGGCGGCGCGATAGGCGAAGCGCCCGCGGCGCCTGGGTGGCGGCCTTCGTGGTCGTGGCGCTGATCGGGGCCCTGGCGGCCTCGCAGTTCGGCCTGGGAACGTCGGGATCGGGCGCGGGCACCAGCACGGTGACGGGAACGGTGGTCGCGACCGGGACGAGCACGGCGGCCCCCAGCGCGGGCGCCGCGGGAAGCGCGTCCACGGCGTCGGCGACGGCCAGCGCCCCGGCGGCTGCCACGGCCACCGCCACCGCCGGGGCAGGCACGGAGACGGGCGGTCCGCTGGTCCCCGTGCGGCAGTACTTCGCGGCGCTGGCGGCGGGCAGCTACCCGGCCGCGTACGCCCTGCTGGCCCCGTCCTACCGGTCCGCCCACTCGCTGGCGGCGTTCGTCACCGCCCTGCCGCCGCAGGCGCCAAGCCTGACGGCCGCCACCATCAGCTCCGTGGCCAACTTCCACGCGACCGTGAAGGTCACGCTGGCGCCGGTCGGCGGCGGCGCGCCGGTCACCGAGAGCGTGCAGCTCGTCGACGCCAACGCCACGGTCAAGGGCACCAACGCGGCGAAGTGGATGCTGGCGGCGCCCCCGGCCGGGGCGGGCGGGTAGCGGCCAACCACACCGCGGAGAGGGGCGGCGGACCGGCGCGGTCCACGGCAAAACGCGGCCGATCTGGACGCGGGCGGCAGTCGCCGCCCGCGTTTGTCACCGCCGACGACGGCCGGGCTCCGGACACCCCGGCGTTCCCGCCTCCGGCTTCAGCCGCGCTCCGCGACGAGGTCGCCATGCGCGCCGACCGTCGCCGCCCAGCCCGGCGGCAGGTAGGTCGTCGCGTCGTCTTCGTGGATGAGGGCTGGCCCGCCGACCCGGTCGCCGGCGCCAAGACCCCCGCGCTCGTAGGCGGGGATCTGCACGGGCGCGCTGCCCGCCTCGGTGACGACGGCGCGGGATCCCGCCGGGGCGGGACGGCCGCCGCCCGGCGCCAGCCGCGCCGGTGTCATGCGCGGGACGCGCCCGAAGGCGAGGACCCGCGCGCCGACCAGCTCAACCGGCTCCTCGGCCACGCTGAAGCCGTAGCGCCGCTCGTGGAGGGCGTGAAAGCGCTCGGCCAGGGCGGCAGCCGCCTCCCCGGCGCCCCACGGCACGGGCAGCTCGAAGGACTGGCCGAGGTAGCGGAGGTCACAGAGCCGCTGCACCTCCACGCGCGCCGGATCGCCGATGCCCTGCGCCGCGAGCTCGCGGCGCAGGCCCGCTTCCAGCTCGGCGAGGCGCCCCTCGACCTCGCCGAGGGGCGCCGCCTGCAGCAGCCCGGGCCAGGACAGCACGGACTCCAGCTTCAGGTCCGTCACCAGCAGCCCCTGGGCGGAGCCAAGGCCCGGCCGCGGCGGGATCACCACCCGCCGGATCCCGGCCTCGGCCGCGATGGCGCACGCGTGCTGCGGGCCCGCGCCGCCCAGCACCACCAGGCTGAACTCCCGCGGGTCGTAACCCTTGTCCACCGTGGCCAGGCGCAGGGCACCGGCCATGGCGTCCACGGCCACCGCGACGGTGCCGGCCGCCAGGGCCACGGGCTCCCCTCCCAGCCGCGCGAATGCGGCGCGCGCCGCGTCCGGGCGCAGGCGCATGCGGCCGCCCAGGAACCGCTCGGGGTCGAGGCGGCCGAGGAGCAGGTTGGCGTCCGTCAGGGTGGGCTGGTCCCCGCCCTCGGGGTAGCAGGCGGGACCCGGCACGGCACCGGCGCTGCGCGGCCCCACGCGGAGGGCACCGCCGCTGTCCAGCCAGGCGATGCTGCCGCCGCCGGCCCCGATTTCCACCAGGTCGACGCAGGGCGTGCGCAGGGGGTAGCCACCGGCCCGGCCCAGGCGCGACGGCGCCCCATGGATGCCGCCGACCTCCAGCTCCGGGGCCTCTGCCGCCTCTCCGTCGATCACCAGCGCCACCTTGGCCGTGGTGCCCCCGATGTCCAGGGCGACGGCGCGCGGGATGCCGAGGAGCCTTGCGCGATGCGCCGCCGCCATCACGGCCGCCGCCGGCCCGGACTCGACCATGAAGGCCGGCCGCCGGCGCGCGGCCGAGCCCGCCACCATCCCGCCGTTGGACTGCATGACGTAGACATCGCCCACGCGGTCCAGGTAGCGGCCGACGACCGGGCTCACCGCCGCGTTGATCACCGCGGTGCTGGCCCGCGGATATTCGCGGAACTCGCGGCAGACATCCGCCGAGGCCACGACCGCCACCGCGCCCAGGCGGCGCGCCAGCAGCTCGGCCACGGCGCGCTCGTGCGCGTCGTTGCGGTAGGAATGCAGCAGGCACACGGCCACGGCCTCGAGGTCGAGCGCCGCCAGGCGCGCGGCCAGCGCCTCCAGCTCGCCGGGGTCGAGCGGCTCCTCCTCGGACCCGTCCGGCCCCATGCGCCCGGCGATCTCGAAGCACAGCTCGCGCGGCACCAGGGGCGGCGCGCGGTGCACGCGGATGTCGTAGAGGTCCGGCCGGCTCTGGAAGCCGATCTCGAGGATGTCGCGGAAGCCGCGGTTGGTCACGAGGGCCGTGCGGGCCGCCTGCCCCTGCAGCAGGGCGTTGGTTGCCACCGTCGTGCCATGGGCCACGGAGTCGCGGTGCTCGACCCCGAGCGCGGCCAGGGCGGCGAAGAAGCCGTCCTCCGGCTGCGGCGTGGACGGGACCTTGGCCGTCCGGACCCGGCCCTGCGAGTCGATCGCCACGCCGTCCGTGAACGTCCCGCCGATGTCAATCCCGACGCGCATGACCAGCCTCCCTGCGGCGGCGGCGCAGCCGTCACCTGTGTCACGGACGGCGCGCGGTCAGCCTCGACCATCCCGGGGCCCGGGCAGCGCTCCCCGCGGCCGCGCAGCCGCCACCTGTGCCGACGGTACCGACGCCACCCCCCAACGCTGCCTGGGCGATTAGGGCGTCTCCACCCCGTACACGTCCCGTGCCCGCTCGGCCGAGATCTTGCCGCCGCGGAGGTCGGCGCGCACGGCCTCCGGGTCGCGCTGCCGCGGATCGCCGTACCCGCCGCCGCCGGGGGTCTCCACCGTCACGACGTCGCCCTGCTCCAGGGCCACCTGGCCCTTGGAGGGCACGGGCCGGCCATTGTGCAAAAAGCGCGCGGGGCGCGCCGGCAGCCCACCCACAAGGCCCCACGGCGGGATCTTCACCCGGTCCGTCATGAACGAGAAGGTCGCGCCCGGCCGCAGGAACCGGTACTCGCGCACCACGCCCAGCCCGCCCCGCCACCGCCCGGCCCCCTCGGAGTCGGGGATCAGGCCGTAGCGGGTCACCCGCACGGGGTGGTAGAGCTCGATCTCCTCCACGGGCGCGTTCTCGGTGTTCGTCATGTCGGCCTGGACGCCGTCCTGGCCGTCCACGCCCAGGGCGCCGCCCGCGCCGCCCGCCACCGTCTCGTAGTAGGCGTAGCCGGCGCCGCCGAAGCCCAGGTTGCCGATGATGCCCTTGCTGCCCGCCGGGACCCGCTCCGGCAGCGCCTGGGCGAAGGCGCGGAACAACGCGCCCACCACCCGCTGCGCCACCTCCCAGCCCCCGACGACCCCCGCCGGCGAGCTCGCGTTCACCACGCTGCCCTCCGGCGCGCGGATGTCGACCATGCGGTAAAAGCCGTCGTTCGGGTCGATGTCCCGCGGCAGCAGGCACTTGAGCACGAAGGCCACCGCCGAGAACGTGAAGGCCAGGGTGGCGTTCACGGGCGAGGCCCGCTGCGCATCCGTCCCCGCGAAGTCGACCGTCACCCGCCCGCCCGCGACCGTGACCGCCACCCGGATGCGCACGGGCGGGCCGCCCCAGCCGTCGTCGTCCAGGCTGTCCTCGCCCTCCCAGCGCCCCTCGGGCAGCTCGCCGAGCGCGGCGGCCGTCCGCCGCTCGGTGTAGTCCAGCAGGGCGTGGGCATAAACCGCCAGGTCCTCGCGCCCGTACCGCGCGGCCAGCACCGCCAGCCCAGCTTCACCCGCCGCGTTGGCGGCCAGCTGCGCGCGCAGGTCCCCCGCCACCTCATGCGGCGCCCGCACGTTGGCCAGGATCAGCCCCAGCACGTTGTGGTCCGTCTGCCCGCCCCGCTGCACGAACGTCGGCGGGATGATGACGCCCTCCTGGTGGATCTCGCGCGACAGCGGCAGGCTCGCCGGCGCGGCCCCGCCGATATCCACCCAGTGCGCGATGTTGGCCACGTACCCGAACGGCGCCCCGTCCAGCGCCACGGGGCTGATGGCGCACACGTCGTTCAGGTGGACGGCCCCGTGGTAGGGGTCATTGACCAGGATGGCGTCGCCTGGCGCCAGCCGCACCCGCTCGAGTGCGCGCGGGACCAGGGACACCAGCGAGCCGAGGTGGGCCGGCTGGGCGAAGGACTGGGCCAGGATGCGCCCGTCCAGGTCCAGCAGCGCGCACGAGAAGTCCTTGCGCGTCTTGATGTTGGTGGAGTACGCGCTCCGCGCCAAGGCCACGGCCATCTCCTCGCAGAGCGAGCGCAGGCCGTTCTTGACGATCTCCAGGCGGGCCGGGTCGATGGCGCGCCGCCCCCTTCCGCGGGTATCTTCCGCGCCCGCGCGGGGGAACCTGCGACCATGCTGCGCTGGCTGGCCGTCCCGCTGGTGGTCCTCTCGCTCACCGCGTGCGGCTTCGGCGGCGCCGCCCGACGCCCGCAGCCCGGCGTCCAGTTTCCGCCGCACGCGCGTGGTACGAGCGGCACCAACCCAAGCAGCGGCATGAGCGTCTACGAGGCCAACTGCTCCACCTGCCACGGGGCCGCGGCCCAGGGCGGCGTCACCGTGGCCCCTGGCGTGATCTCCCCCGACATCCGCTGGGTCCGGACGACGCGAGCCGAAGCCGCGTGAGCGGCGGAGGCGAAGCTGGGCCGAGGCGCGCCGGGATGGATTGAGCGCCGAGGCAAGCTGAGCGCGCTCCACCCGCCCTACACCGACGCCCTGCTGCGGCGCGCGATCCTGGACGGGCTGGCGGCCAACGGCGATCCCCTCAACGCCCACATGCCCAGGTGGCGGGGCCGCCTGAGCACCGATCAGGTCAGCGCGGTCATCGGCTACCTGCACACGCTGCATTGAGAGCGCGGCGATCGCCGCGCTCACCAAACGCGCTTCGGGCGTCAGGCCTTCGGCAGCCGCCGCTGCACCAGGCTGTCGCGCGTGCGGTCGGGCAGGTGCCGCATCACGCGCACGGCGGCGCCGCCGGCGCGACCACGTACCGCGTCCGCGGCCGCTCGGCCGTCAGGGCCTCCAGCACCACGGCCGCCACCCGCTCCGGCGGCAGGCCCCGCTTGCCCGCGGCCACCACGCGCTCGCGCAGCGCCGCGAACGTCCCGCCATACAGCGTCTGCGCCTCAGGCGGGTAGGCAGCGGCCAGCAGGTCGGCGGCCGCGCCTGACTTGTCCCAGATGGGCGTGGCGATGGTGCCCGGCTCGACGATGATCACGCCGATCCCCCACGGGGTCAGCTCCAGGCGCAGGGCGTCCGTGATGGCCTCGAGGGCGAACTTGGAGGCCGAGTAGGGCCCCATGAACGGCAGCGAGACCAGGCCAGAGACCGAGCCCATGTTGACGATGCGGCCGCGCGCCTGGCGCAGCAGCGGGATGAAGGGCTGGGTCACGGCGACCTGGCCGATCACGTTGACCTCCAGCTGGCGCGCCAGCTCCGCGGGCGGCACGAACTCCAGGGGGCCGGCCACCGCGATGCCGGCGTTGTTGACGAGCGCGTCCAGGCCCGACTGGCCGACGGCGGCGGCAACCCGCGCGGCCGCGGCCCGGATCTGCTCCGGCGCGGTCACGTCCAGCGGCAGGGGATGAAGGCGGTCGGAGGCCGCCTGACGCAGCGCGTCGCCATCCTCCGCCCGGCGCACCCCAGCGAACACCATCCAGCCCTTGCTGTGCAGCAGCAGGGCGCAGGCACGCCCGATCCCCGTCGACGCCCCGGTCACGACAGCGCTCCGCATCGGGTGCAGCACCTCGCTTAGGTATGATGGTAAGCGCGGGTGATCCCGCGCGCACGCGGCTCAAATGGTAAGCGCGGGTCATCCCGCGCGAACGCGGCTCAAATGGTAAGTGCGGGTCGTCCACAGCTCACGCCAGTGAAACGGAAGGCG
>JAJYVM010000047.1 GCA_021792015.1 Bacillota bacterium
CGAGAAGAAGCTGTCCGGCGGCAGCGGGTTGACTCTGACCATCAGCTTCGGCCTGGCGCCCGTGCGCCGCGCGTGCCATTCGATGTGCTGGACCTCCTCGAAGCTGTCAACCGCGATCAGCAGCGCCTCGTTCGGCAGGAGCGTCTGCAGGTGATCGGCCTGACGGGACATGCCGCTGACAATCGTGCGGTCGGGGGCGAAACCGAGGCTGCGGGCGATCCGCCACTCGAGCTCGCTGGCTATTTCAGCTCCCGCGCCGGCATCACGCAACGCGGCGGGCTCGCCTGGTCCTGGCCGGCGCCGGGCGTGGCCTGGGCGATGGTGCGGCCGTACGGTTGGATGCTGGATGCGACCGTCTACCGCACCACCACGGACGGTGCATCCTGGGGCACCCCGCGCGTGATGTCCGGCGCGCCCCCGACAGGGGCCCCGGCCCCCCTGGCCGCGCGCAGCGCCAGCCAGGCCGGCGCCCTTGTGTCGGGTGGGCTCTGGACGACGGCGGACGGCGGTGCGACCTGGCGGAAGGCCACACCGCTCCCAGCCGGCGCCGCGCCGACCGGCCTCGCATGGTCGCCCGACGGCAGCGCCTGGGTCTCCGGCGCAGGCGCCCGCCTCCTCCGCCTGCCGGCGAGCGGGAGCGCCTGGCAACCCATATCTCTGCCAACCCCCGCCAAATTTGCCGGCACCGGGATCGCCACGCTGCCCCCCGCTTGGCAGCCGGGCGGCCAGGGCGGGGTGGCCCTGACTGCGCACGGCTGGCTCTGGTACGACGTGACGGCCGACGGCGGCACGACATGGAAGCCCGCCCTGCCACCGATCCAGGTGTCCGCGACCGGTCCCGACGCCGTGGAAGTCGCCGGCGGCGGCGTGTACGTGCTGCGGCAGGCCGGGAGCGGCACGGCCGTCTGGCGCGGCGACCCGGCGACCGGCACCTGGACGCAGATCGGCAGCCCGCTGCCGGCCACCGGCGCCGCGGCGGTGGACTTCCTCGACCCCACGCGCGGCTGGGTCGTGGCCGCCGCCGGTCCCAAGGCCAGCGCGCTCTGGCGCACCCAGGACGGCGGGCGCACCTGGCAGCGCGCACCGCTGCCGGTGCCGGCGAAGGGGGCTTGACGGCGCCTTCACCGATTCCTCGCGCAACCTTCAACGAACGCGGGGATGGAAAGACCGCCACGTGTCGAATGCATCGGCCGAGGGGCGAGAGCATGGCTGGAGCACGGAACGGACGCAGTCCGCGCGCGGCGGCGGCGGTGCTGGCGGTGGCGGCCCTGACCCTGACGGCGTGCGGCGGGTCGGCGGCGACGGCGCCCGGCTCCACGGCCGCTTCGGCGTCCGCGTCCGCCACATCGCCGGCATCCTCGACAGCCGCCAGCGCGACCTCCACCGGCACCGCGGCGGGCGCCCGGGTCCTGAACGTCGCGATCGCGGGCGACCCCATCGGCTTCGACCCGTACCTGACGGCGGCCGCCAACACGGTCGCCATCACCTGGAACATCTACGATCAGCTGGTCACGGTCGACGCGCAGGGCAACCTGAAGCCCGATCTCGCCACGAGCTGGTCCCTGTCCCCCGACGGAAGGACCCTGACCTTCCACCTGCGCTCCGGCGTGCGCTTCCAGGACGGCCACACCCTGACCTCGGCCGACGTCAAGGCCAGCTTCCAGCGCATGCTGAATCCGGCCACCAAGGACCCCGACGCCTCCGACTACAAGGTGATCACCGCCATCGACACGCCGAACGCCAGCACGGTCGTGATGCACCTCGCCAGCTACGACGCCGCCCTGCTCTCCGACCTGGCGCTGCCCTTCGCCGCCATCGAGCCGGCCGGCGTCAACCCGTCGACGCTGAAGAGCAAGCCCGACGGCACCGGCCCCTACGAGCTGGCCAGCTACACCCCCGGCCAGGACGTCGTGCTCAAGGCCAACCCTTACTACTGGCAGCCCGGCCTGCCCCACATCCCGACGGTCGACCTGAAGATCGTGCCCGACCCCTCGACCCAGATCGCCGACCTGCTGGCCGGCAGCATCGACCTGCTGCCCGGCCTCTCCGGCGAGCAGGCGAGCCAGCTCAAGGGACAGAGCGGCGTCAAGATCAGCCAGGCACCCTCGGGCAACATTCAGATCATGGCGATCAACAACGCGCGCAAGCCCTTCAACGACGTGCGCGTGCGCCAGGCGCTCAGCCTGGCCATCAACCGGCAGGCCGTGGTCCAGGGCGCCTGGTTCGGCTACGCGACGCCCGTCGGCACCTTCCTGCCGCCCAACAGCCCGTACTACGTCGCCCAGCCGACCCCGTACGACCCCGCCCAGGCCAGAAAGCTGCTGGCCGAGGCCGGCTACCCGAACGGCTTCGCGAGCACCATCGACCTGCCCTCGCTCTACCCGGTCCACGTGCAGACGGGCCAGATCATCGCCGCGGAGCTGGCCAAAATCGGGGTCCAGCTCAAGCTGAACGAGGTCGAGTGGGCGACCTGGCTGAGCCAGGACTACGCCAAGCGCGACTATAACCTGACGGTCATCAGCCACACGGGGCGCCTGGACCCCGACACCCTGCTGGTCCGCTTCACGTCGACCTACCCGTACGACTACGAGAACTACAGCAACCCGACGTACAACCGGCTGATCGCCGAGGGCCGCGCCACCGCGGACGTGGCCAAGCGCAAGCAGATCTACGCCCAGGCGCAGAAGATCCTGGCCACCGACGTCCCCGCCGTGTTCCTGGACGTCTCGGACAACGTCGCGGCCATGCTGCCCTCGGTCAGCGGCTGGCAGTGGCTGCCCCTGGCCGTGGACCAGCTTGCCCAGGTGCAGATGCGCTAGGATGGCGCGCTTCGCCGCCGTGCGCGCGGGGAGCGCGGCGCTGACCCTGCTCGTGATGACCGCCGTCACGTTCGTGGTGCTGCAGGTGCTGCCCGGCAACCCGGCACTGCTGATCCTCGGCATGGGCGCCGACCCCTCCGCCGTGGCGCGCGTGAACGCCGCCCTGGGCCTCAACCAGCCCCTGCCCGTGCGCTACGGCCTCTGGCTCTGGGGCGCCCTGCACGGCAACCTCGGCACCTCGCTGCAATTCGGCCAGCCCGTGACGGCGCTGCTGCTCCAGCGCCTGCCGCTGACCATGGCCCTCGCGGTGCTGGCTGCGAGCCTGGCCCTGCTGATCGCCCTTCCCCTCGGCCTGCTGGCCGCCGTGCGCCGCGGCGGCCTCATCGATGTCCTCAGCGTCGCGCTGGCCCAGATCGCGGCCGCGATCCCCGCCTTCTGGCTCGGCATCATCGTGCTGCTTGCCTTCGCCGTACGTCGCCACTGGTTCCCCGCCGGGAGCTTCCCCGGCTGGTCGCACCCGCTGGCCGCCGTCGCGGCCCTGGTGCTGCCCGCCGTGGCCCTGGGCGCCGGCCGGGCCGCCGTGCTGACGCGGCTGCTGCGTCAGAGCGTCTCCGAGGCGATGCGCCAGGATTTCGTGCGCACGGCCCGGAGCAAGGGCGTGTCGCCGCGGCGCATCTTGTGGCGGCACGCGCTTCGCGCGGCCGCGATCGCCCCGCTCACCGTGTTCGGCCTGCAGGTGGGCGAGCTGCTCGCCGGCAGCATCGTGATCGAGAGCGTCTTCTCCCTGCCAGGGCTGGGCCGGCTCGTGCTCTACGCGATCTCGACGCGCGACCTGCCCACGCTGGAAGGGTGCGTCCTGCTGATCGCCACGCTGGTCATGCTCGCCAACTTCGCCGTCGACCTGCTGTACGCGGTGCTCGACCCCCGCATCCGGAGCGCCGGGTGAGCCGCGTCACCGCACCCCTGCTGATCGGCGGCGCCCTGGCCGCCGCCGTGGTGGCCGCCGCCGTGGCCGGGACAGCCCTGCCGCCGGGCGCCGCCCTGGCCATGCACATCCCGCACCGGC
The DNA here is from genome assembly GCA_021792015.1 of Bacillota bacterium. GTDB lineage: Bacteria > Bacillota > Sulfobacillia > RBS10-35 > JAJYVM01 > JAJYVM01. The sequence continues at coordinate 3,886 of JAJYVM010000047.1, forward strand.
TGCTGCCGCCCGGCCCCGGCCACCCCTTCGGCACCGATCAGTTCGGCCGCGACCAGCTGACCCGCATCCTGGTCGGCGCGCAGGCCTCGCTGGAGGTCGCCCTGGTGGCCACGGCCGTTGGCCTGCTGGCGGGCGTGCCGCTCGGTGCCGCGGCGGCCATGGGCGGCCGCCGCTGGGATGAGGTGCTGATGCGCCTGACGGACGGCATGTACGCCTTCCCGGCGCTGCTGCTGGCGCTGATGGTGGTGACGGCGCTGGGTCCCGGGCTGGCGCACACCGCCCTGGCCATCGGCATCGTCAGCGCGCCGCCCTTCGCGCGCCTGACCCGCGCGCGGCTTTTGGAGCTGCGGCCGCTGGAGTACGTGGAGGCCGCCCGGGCATCCGGCCTGGGGCCATGGCAGGTCCTGCTCCGCCACCTGCTGCCGGGGGCGTACGGAGCGCTGGCCGTGCAGGCCAGCGCCAACATGGGCGGCGCCATCCTCGTCGAGGCCGCCCTATCCTACCTCGGACTCGGCGTGCAGCCGCCGCAGCCCTCCTGGGGCGGCATGCTGAACGACGCCCAGGGGTTCTTTCTGACCTCGCCGTGGCTGGCCCTGTTCCCGGGCCTGGCCATCACGGTCGCGGTGCTGGGCTTCAACCTGCTGGGGGACGGGCTGAGTGATCTGCTCGAGCCCCGGACGCGGGGCTGAGCTGCGTGCCCTGGCACCCCCCGCGGAGCCAGCGGCGGACGCCACCCATGCCGTGGCCTGCCCGGCGTTCACGCGACCACCATATCGGTATAGTTGATGGCAACGACCAGGCCCAAGCGCCCCAAAGCCGAAGGGGGACCGCCCGATGAGCTCGCCCGCGGGCCAGCAGAACGACTTCAACCGCATGGTCATCGCGGAGTTCCGCGCCAATGGCGGCAGGGTCGGCGGGCACTTTGCCGGCGCACCGCTGCTGCTCCTGCACACGACGGGGGCCCGCAGCGGCAGGGAGCGCGTCACCCCGATGATGTACCAGGACCTCGGGGGCGGGGCCGTGGCGGTATTCGCCTCGAAGGCGGGCGCGCCCACCCACCCCGACTGGTACGGGAACCTCGCCGCCCACCCGGAGGTCACGGCGGAAATCGGTGCCGGCACGCGTCGCTTCCGGGCCCGCACGGCGGCGGGCGACGAGCGGGAGCGGATCTGGGCCAGGCAGAAGCGGAACTTCCCCAACTTTGCCGAGTACGAGGCCAAGACCGACCGGGTCATTCCCGTCGTGGTGCTCGAGCCCGCCTGAGGAGCTGCTCAGGCGACGGGGACAGGCAGGAGCCGGTGGCCGGTGAGCGCCAGATGGTGGTCGAAGGCGAAGATGGCACCAACGTCATGGCGATCCGCCACGGCGAGCGTGAGGCCGTCCACGTACGACAGCGCTTGGTCGGTGAACTGCAGCAGGATTGCCTCCGCCTGGTCGCCGTCGGTCAGATCCGTGCATATGACCGTGAGGTGACGGCTGTCGCGGGCCCGACGCACCCCATCGAGCCAAGCGTGGGCGGCGAACGCGCTCAGGTGATAGCGAAGGAAGGCATAGGTCTCGCCGACGACTGCCTGGGTCGTCATGCGGCTGGCGGACCCAAGGCGCGCGTTCGTCTCGACCGCAGCTGCATGCAATCGGTCCCGGGCATCGGCTAACGCGATGAACGCGCCAGTGTCAACGAGCACACTACCCCTTGCCGTAGATGTACCCGTCATGGCGCTCGGCACCGTCGCGAGGGCCGGTGAAGGCGCCGATGATTTCGACCAGCGGATCCTTCAAGCGCTCCCGCGCGTATAGGTCAAGCGCCCGGCGGACCACCTCGGCCTCGGACACGGCCTCCTCCGCGGCGATCGCTTTGAGAAGCCGATCCTGATCCTCGGTGAAGTAGAACATCTTCTTGCGCGTCGATCCAGCCATGCGGCACCCCTGGCGCCAGAGTACCATAGGTAGCACGCGCCGTCGCCACCACTCCGCGGGCGGCCAGCACACGCTCGACATCCGCCCGCGGCACGACGACCACGCCGTCATCGTCGCCCATCACCAGGTCTCCGGGCTGCACGCCACGCCGCCGCGTCGTCCAGCCCGGCCGCGTAGGCGGTCAGCGGCCGCTCGCGCGCCGCCCAGAGCCCCCGCGCCGCCACCGCATCGGCCGGATCCCCCTCCGCGCGGTCCGGCGGCTCCTCCTGCCCCAGCACGTGGAGAAAGAACCCCTCGCACTCGATGAGGCGATCCATCACGCATGGCCTCCGCCATCCCTGGCTCCGGGCTTCTGGATCGACGAAAATCCCCCGCCGACCTCGCGCGTGAACTGCGCCGCCGTCAGCCCGTCGCACACGTCCAGCAGGCGGTGCATCGCCCAATACTGATACCCCACCAGATATCGAACGCCATCCGCCCCACCGGTGGCCGCGTGCTCAGCTTCTCCCCGTCGCCGCCGCCAGCGCCCGCCCCATCATCCGCAGCGCGTCGTCCACGTCGCCGCGGCCGATGTTCAGCGCCGGCGCGATGCGCAGCACGTGCCCGTGCAGCCCGCCCTTGCCGATCAGCAGGCCCTCGCGCCGGCTCGCCTCCAGCACCGCCGCCGCCAGCTCCGGCGCGGGCTCCTTGCTCCTGGGATCGCGCACCAGCTCCACCGCCTGCATGAGCCCCATCCCGCGCACGTCGCCCATCTCCGGGAAGCGGCGCTGCAGGTCCTCCAGGCCGGCGCGCAAGTGCGCGCCGACCAACGCCGCATTCTCGAGCAGGCCCTCGTCCTCGATCACCTGCAGCGTGGCCAGCGCCGCCGCGCACGACACCGGGTTGCCGCCGAACGTGGCGATCTGCGGCCCGGTGAACGCATCCGCCACCTTCGGCGTCGCCGCCGTCCAGCCGATGGGCTGGCCGTTGCCGAGCGACTTCGCCGACGTCATGATGTCGGGCTGCACGCCGTACTGCTGCACGCCCCACCACCTGCCGCCCGTGCGGCCCCAGGCCGTCTGCACCTCGTCGGCGATGTACACGCCGCCATACTTGCGCACAATGTCGACGACCACCTGGAAGTACTCCTTGGGCGGCGTGATGAAGCCGCCGACGCCCATGATCGGCTCGGCGATGAAGGCCGCGACGCGCCCGCCCGTGGTGGTCTGGATCAACTCCTCCACGTCGCGCGCGCAGGCGAGGTCGCACGAGGGATAGGTCAGGTGGAACGGGCAGCGGTAGCAGTACGGCGCCGGCGCGTGGTGGACGCCGCCGAGGCCGGCCCCGCCCAGCCCGCGCCGGTAGGCGCCGTTGCCCGTCAGCGAGAGCGCCAGCTGGCTCCGCCCGCTGTAGCCGTAGCGCAGGGCGACGACCTCGTCGAGGCCGGTCGCCGCCTGGGCGAGCATGATGGCTGTCTCGTTGGCCTCGGTGCCGGAGTTGGAGAAGAAGGACTTGCTGACGTCGCCCGGCGCCAGGTTGGCCAGGCGCTCGGCCAGCTCCACCTGCCGCTCCGTCGCGTACAGGGTGGAGGTGTGGACGAGCGTCGCCTGCTGCTGCTGGACGGCGGCCGTCACCTTCGGGTGGCAGTGGCCGACGCCGACCGTCAGGATGCCGACGAAGAAGTCGAGGTAGCGGTTGCCGTCGAGGTCGTAGAGGTAGCGGCCCTCGCCGCTGGCGAGGACCAGTGGCCGCTCGTAGTAGGTGCCGACGGAGGGCAGCAGGTACTGCTTCTGCTTCTTGATGACTTCGTCGGAGGTCATGGCGCGATGGGTCGCCTCCTCATACTGGCACGCGCACGGACAAGCCGCGCGCTCATGCGTTGCGGGGCCTTGCTGCGCAAGGATTGCGCGCCCGCCGGCTGATTCCCTGCATGGGAGCGTCTCGGATCCCCTTGGGCGCCTGCGCGGGGGCCTCCGGCCCCGGCTGTCCGCCACCGGAAGGCTGGATGCCGGAGGCCGTGCGTGACGCACTGCCTGAAAGCCGCTGCGCGTCTCCCTTCACGGCGCACCCATGCGCGTCCGGGCGGCGTGGCACCCTACCCGCGAGGGAGGGATCCGGATGTCGGACGCCCGGACCGTCGTCTACAGCGCGGAGGGCTGAGGCGGATGCCGTAAGGTCAAGCAGTTGCTTGCGCAAAAGGGCATCGCCTTCGAGGACCGCGACGTGGGCAAGAGCAGCGCCTACCTGACGGAGCTGCTCGACATGGGATTCCAGGGCACGCCTGTGACGATCATCGGCGACGAGCGCATCCAGGGGTATGATCGCGCGAAGATCGAGGCGGCGCTGCGGGACTGATTCGGTGGTGGAGGCCGCGCCACACCAGGCTCCTGCCGGGCCCCGGGAAGGCGCGCGCCCAGGCGGGGGCGCAGGCCCCCACCCGGCCGCGCGCCTAGTCCTCCCCCAAGAGCTCCGCCAGCCGGCAGGCGAAGCCGGGCAGCACCGGATCCTCGACCGGGGCGGCGGGGTCCGCCAGCAGGCGCGGCGCCTCCCCTGGGCGGTGCTGCGTCAGCGTGCGCCGCCGCGGGTCGATCACCCAGACCGAGCGGACGCCGGCGGCGAGGTACTGCCGGACCTTGTCCTCCATAGCGGGTTCGTCCGGCAGGTGGATCTCCACGGCAAGGTCCGGGGGCACTTCCGGGAAGCCGCGCCGATCCACGATCTTCGCCAGACGTTCCGTGGAGACAAAGGCAACGTCGGGCGCGCGAAGGGTGTCGGGATCACGCCGCAGATAAAAGCCGGTCTCGCCGGCGATCACGCGGCCGAGGCCGTGCTCCCGGACGAAGCGCCGCAGCCGCTCGTCCACCCCGGATGTGAGGTCTCCGTGCTCAAAGCCCGCCGGCGCCATGATGACCAGCTCGCCTTCGTCGATCTCGTAGCGCCAGCCCTCCGGCAGGCGGGCAAGCTCCTTCGCGGTCCAGGGGGGCGCAGCGCGGGCCACAGCGACGGCACCTCCTTGCCTGGAGTGTAGCATCCGGTCTCGCAGGTGGTCCGCCGGCTCATGCCCTGCCCTGCGGCCCTGCCCCGCGGCCCTGCCGCTGCCGGGCGACGCTGTCGGTCCCCGCCCCGAGCGCCATGCCGTAGAATACTCGGCAGGAGGTGCCCATATGGCCGAGCCCACCCAGCTCAAGACGATGGCGGACCTCGACGCGGTCCTGGCCGGCTCGCGGCAGCGGCCGGTCCTGATCTTCAAGCACTCGACCACCTGACCGGTCTCGGCGGCGGCCCACCGTGCGTGGGCGTCCTTTCTGGCCTCGCCGGCCGCGCAGCAGGTCGATCACGCATGGGTGCGCGTGATCGAGGAGCGGCCCGTCTCCCTGGCCCTCGCGGAGCGCGTCGGCCTGCAGCACCAGAGCCCCCAGGCCATGCTGGTCCGCGACGGCAGCGCCGTGTGGAACGCGTCGCACCACGACATCACGGCGGCGGCCCTGCAGAACGCGGCGGGGGCCTCCGGCCAATAGCCGGCTGAGGGGTTGAGGAAAGGGCGTTGCGGGCAGCCTGCCCAACGGGGAATGCCTCGTTGGACACGCTGCCCAGGAACGCCGCCAACTGGGACCGCTGGCTGCGCCTCGGCATCGCCGTGACCCTATTCGGCGGCCTGCCCGCCTGGATCCGCAATCCCTACGTCCTGATGGTGGGCGGTCTCGTCGCTGGGTCTCAGCTGCTGGCGGCCTTCACGGGCTTCTGACTGCTGTACTGGCTGGCGGGGTGGTCCACCCTGCGTCCTACCCGACGAAATAGTGGTGGAGGAATAGCGTGAAGAGCGCGCCCTGGGCCACGGGCATCACCAGCATCAGCGCGCGGTCCAGGCGCGGCATGCGCCCGCCCAGGTGCGCGAGCACCACGTAGAGCGGGTACATCACGATCACGAAGCGGTCCATGCTCAGCAGGACCAGGGCCGGCGGCTTGGCCGGCGCCGCGACGGACAGGGCCCAGATCGCCCAGGCGATGATCTGGTCGGCGGCGGGGATCCACCGCCGCCCAAGGATCAGCGTGCCGGCCGACAGCGCCGCCGCGGCGAGGTTGGCCACGTTGCCGGCCGGGTCGGGGGCGTGCAGCAGTGCCCACCAGAGCATGCCGACCGTGACCCAGGGCCAGCTGACGTGGCGGCTCCAGGCCGCCTCGACGTGGACGAAGGCGAGGGGGTCGTGCGCCACGGCGAGTTGGTAGCCCATGAATCCGAGGAGCGCCGCCGGAATGAGGGCGAGGGGCCACCAACGCCGCAGGGGCGGGCGCGCCTGCAGCAGGGCCCAGCCGGCCGGCAGCGCCAGCAGCACGCCGGCATTCCGCGCCAGGGCCGCCAGGGCGCCCACCACCCCCGCCGCCAGCCACCGCCGCCGGTCGATCGCCCACATGCAGCCCAGCACCAGCGCCAGAAACAGCGACTCCGTGTAGGCCGCCGCCAGGAAGAACCCCGTCGGGAAGAGGGCCAGGTAGCGCACCGTCCGCTCCGCCGTCGCCTCGTCGGACCAGGCGCTCACCCGCTCATAGAGCAGGGCGAAGGCGGCGCAGGAGCCGACCAGCGACACGAGCACGCCCGCCGCGTCCGCGTTGCCACCCACGAAGCCGCGCAGCCAGGCCTCCAGCATGGGCAGCAGCGGAAAGAAGGCGAACCGCCGCAGGTCCGGCCGGTACCCGCTCGTGGCGATGGCCGAGTACCACCGCCCGTCCCAGTTGCCCCACTCCGCCCACAGACTGAAGACACCGCGCCGGAGATGCCCGGCCGCCGGCAGCGGCAGCGACGCCACCGTCACCATCAGCAGCAGGGCGCGGTCCAGGGCCGCGTACCCGCAGCCGACCGCCAGGGCCCGCAGCGCGCGGGTCTGCCCGAGCTTCCGCGCGACCTCCGCCCGCCCGCGCCCAAGCGCGCTCGTCGCGCTCATGGCGCGGGCCGCCACCAGGTCCAGCGGTCGTTGGCCACGAAGGTCGCCGGCAGCGCCACCCCCACCCCGCCCATGTCGGCCAGCATCGCGTGACCCGGCCAGGCACGCCCCGCCAGGACGATGGCCCCCAGGGTGAGCGCCGTTCCCATCTCGGATACGCAGAGGAAGCGCAGGGCCTCGCCGAGGCGGCTGCGCCCGCGGTCGCGCCAGGTCGCGCGCGCGTGCAGCACGAAGTTGCCCGCCATGGCGGCATGCGTGGCGCAGAGCCCGGCCAGCACGGGCGGCCAGCCTGCGCCCAGCCCCAGCCGGTAGACGCCGAGGTTCACGCCCAGGCCCACAAAGCCGACGGCCCCGTAGAGCCAGAGCCGCCGGCTCGCGGGGCTGCGGGCCGCAAGCGCGCAGAGCTGGCGCAGGAAGTCCCACTGGGCGACCGGCGCCAGCTTGCTGTGCCCCGCCCCGCGCGGCGCGAACGCGTAGGGCACGTCGGCGACGGCGCAGGGGCCCGCGGCGACCAGGACGTCGAGCAGGACCTTCCAGCCGAGCGGCCGGTCCCCGAGGCCGGCCAGCAGGCTGCGCGGGCAGGCGAAGAAGCCGGACAGCGGGTCGGCCGTGCCGCGCGCTTCGTGGAGGATGGCGCGCGCCATGGCGCGCGCAAGTACCGCATGCAGCCGCCGCGTGCGCGAGAGCCCGCTCCGCGCGGTGGCGCCACGGCCGAAGCGGGTCGCAACCGCCACCCCCGCACCCGACGCCATGGCCGCGAGCAGGCGCGGGACCGCCTCGGGCGGGTGCTGCAGATCCGCGTCCATCACCACAGCCACGGGCGCCGTCGCCAGCCGCGCCCCCGCCACGACGGCCGACGCCAGCGAGCCGCGGCGCGTGCGCAGCAGCGGCCGCACGCGGGAGTCCTCGGCGGCCAGGCGACTCAGGCAGCGCGGTGTCTCGTCGTCGCTGTCGTCGACCGCGACCAGCTCCCAGGGGATGCCGGCCAGGACCACCCCGACGCGGTCGCGCAAATGCCGCACGTTGTCGCCCTCGTTGCGCACGGGCACGATGAGGCTGACGGCGGGCGCGGCCGGCGCTTGGCGCATAGGGCCAGTTTGCGCGGGTGGGCCGCGGTTACTCGTCCGCCCGTAACGCGGGCCGCGCGGCGTTCGTGCCGGCGCGTGACCGCGCCGGCGATGGCGGTTCCCGGGCCGGCCGGACGGGGCTCAGCCGGTGCCGGACCGGGCTCCGGGCCGTCGGGGTGGTGGGGGGTGGCGCCGCTCGCCTGCCCCGATCGGGCGCCCGCGACAGGGCGGGCGCGTGCCGGCGAGCCGCCTGTCCCGGATCCGGGGACGGCCGGTGCCCTTGGAGGTTGATCTCACGCCTGGCCGCGGGCAGGGGCAGCTTCTCATGCGGCTGGGCCGGATCGACGTGGGCGAGCAGGACGGCCAGCATGACGGTACGCTCGGGCTGGGCGGGACCGCGCGGCACGCGAAGGCCGGGGACACCCCCAACCTCAGCTCCAGCGGCGGCCTCCCGCGGCCGCTCCGCGGGGTCGTGCGGGCACACGCTGCCTGGGCACATGGCGGACCGCCCGCGGGGTCAGGATAGGATCCAGAGAGGAACTGTGGGCAGATCAATTCACCGGTCAAGCCGTCCCGCCAGCGCGTGCGAAGCCAGGATGCTTCCAAAACCAGCGGAAGCTCGCACAGCACCCTTTGGATCGTTGTCGCGCTGGTGCTGGGCGTCGCGCTGGTCCTGGGCTTTTTCCACCTTGACCGCCACAACCGGATCGGCGCGCTGATTCAATCCACGGGCGGGTGGGGCATTGCTGCCGCCATCCTGCTGATGGCGCTGTTCTGCATCATCCCGGTTCCGTCGGAGTTTCTCATCGTGCTGGACATGAGGGTGTTCGGGGTCTGGCGGGGCGCCCTCTACAGCTGGAGCGGGTCGATCCTGGGCAGCATCGCCGTCTTCCTGCTGGCCAGACACGTGGCTCCGGACCTGCTCAAACGATTCATCTCCGAAGAGCACATGCGCCAGGTCCGACGGTGGGTCGGTCAGCGCGGGATCACGGGTCTGCTCCTCGTGCGCGTCATCCCCCTACCCTTCATCGTGGTCAACTACACGGCGGGGGTCATCCGCTCGATCTCGCTCTGGAACTTCGCGTGGACGACCGCGGCGGGCGGAACGCCGTATTACGTGGCGGCGAGCCTGCTGTTCCTCGGTGTTTCCAAGAGCTCGGTCGTTTGGATCACGGTCGGGGGAATCGCCGTGGTCGCCATCTGGATCATCGGGTACCTCCACAATACCGGCACGCACAAGCTGGTTCGCTGGAGCCATTGATGGTCGGCGCGCGCCGGTCCGTCAAGCGCCGCCATACTGCTCGTCCGTGACCCTCTCCAGCCATTGCACGAACGTTCCGTCGAGGTGCTCCACAATGGCGATGTGGGTCAGGGGCGTGCTGGAGGTGGCGCCATGCCAGTGCTTCTCGCCGGGCGGGAACCAGATGACGTCGCCCGGGTGGATGTCCTCGCGGGGACCGTTCCAGCGCTGGGCCCAGCCCGCGCCGTCGGTCACGACGAGGGTCTGGCCAAACGGGTGGGTGTGCCATGCGGTCCGGGCCCCCGGCGCGAAGGTGACCGACAGCACGCGCACGCGGGCCGGAGCGGGCGCCGCCAGCAGCGGCTCGGTGCGCACGGCGCCGGTGTAGTATTCCTGCTCCCCCAACTCCGCGGGCCGGGACCCGTTGCGTGAAATGGTCATGGGCATGGACTCCTTCCGTGGTGAGGTCGTGGACTGGGACAGCGTGTGGAAGCGACGCTCAGCGGGAGCCCGGTCCCTCCGCCTTGAGCCGCTGGAGACTTGCCAGCACGTCGGGCGCGAAGCCGGCGATCTCGGCCAGCGTCAGTTGCGGATCGGGAAGGGTGTCGCCCACGAACCAACCGGCTCGCAGCCAGAAGCCGGGGAGGACGGTCGAGCGATGGACGCCGTCTGAAGCGGGGGCGACGGGCGCATAGCGGCCATCGGCGCCGAGGACCCAGAAGTCCGCTCGCTCTTGCCCCGACCTTGGGTCGAGCCTCGCGGCTTGCTCCATCCGGGCGCCGCTTCGGCCCAGGTCGCCTCTCGCCGCTCAATCGCGGCTTCGGCTCCCGTCATCCGGACCCCAGTACTCGCGGACACCGGCTTCCTGGTACTCGTAAAACTTCTCCGCGCGGTCCCGGCCGACGCTGTCATCGGAGATCACCTCGATGGCCAGGTCGGCGGGCCCCTCAAGGTGCGTGGCCTCCACGCGCGCTCCGTGCTCTGCGGCCACGAACAGGACGTCCGGCTCGCGTGCCGGTCCGTCGCGCCCCAGGCGCATCGCGTAGCCGGCCGGGAATACGCGTCCCAACCCGAAGAAGGCCGCAAACGTCCCGAGGGGCTGGGTGAGAAAGGCGATGACCGCCTGATGTCGCGCCGTCGCCGGCATATGGACGACGACATCCCCGCCGACCCACTCGTGCAGCGGTCCTTCCTCGTCCTTCAGATATTGCGCCCACGTCGCGGCCCGGCGGGGCGGCGCCTGGGCGGGCGTCGGCTCGGCCACGGGCGATCCCTCCGCGGACATTGTAGCGTGGGGCGGGTGGGCTCGCCGCCGACGGGGTGGCGGCCGGCCTATGGCGCCGCGCAGCCCCCGTAGAGCGCATGCCCGGCCCGCTGCCAGAAGCAGTCCGCGTCCGCGTATCCCGCCGCCCCCAGCCAGGCCAGCTGGTCGGCCAGGGGGTCGGGCA
>JAJYVM010000048.1 GCA_021792015.1 Bacillota bacterium
GAGCCGTGCGAGCGGCGGGGGCGGGCGCCAGGAGCCGTGCGAGCGGCGGGGGCGGGCACGGGGGCGGGCAATCTCCACGGTGTGGGCAGGGGGCGCGAGCATGGCGGAAGGCAAGGACACGGCGGGGGACGAGGGCCCGATCTTCCCGCGGCAGCTTCTGCACGATCTGATGGATGCGGCGCCGGCGGGCAGCAAGCTGCGGCTGTTGATGGCGGGCGGCTCGGGGGTCACGGTGGCGCGCATCGTGAAGGAGACGGACGGCGGGCTCATCGTCGAGTCGGTCGAGGGGCAGCTGACCGCGCTCCCATGGCATGCCCTGCTCCGGGCGGACACGGCGCGGGCGGATGCCGGCCGCGCGGTTGGCTTCCGGGCTGAGTAGGACGGCGACCGTGGCGCCGGTCGACCTGCTCGCCGTCGGCGCGCATCCCGACGACGTCGAGTTCGGCGCGGGCGGGCTGCTGTGCCTCTCGGCGCAGCGGGGCGACCGCGTGGGTGTGGCGGACCTGACCCGGGGCGAGGCCGGCAGCAAGGGCGACGCCGATCTGCGGGCGCGCGAGGCGGCCGCGGCGGCGGCGGTGTACGGGGCCGCCTTCCGCGCGAACCTCGACCTGGGGGACACCCGCCTGGCGGACACGCCGGAGGCGGCGGGCGAGCTGGCGGCGCTGATCCGGGCGTGCCGGCCGCACGTCGTGCTCGCGCCGCCAGCGGCGGACCGCCACCCCGACCACCGCGCGGCGGCGCTGCTCGTCCGGCGCGCCGTCCTCTATGCCGGCCTCGGCAAGCTGGGGGATGGCGCGCCCGCCTCGCCGGCCGTGCTCCACTACGCCGTCAACGAGTGGGAGCGGCCGGACTTCGTCGTCGACGTCTCCGGCGTGTGGGAGGCGCGGCTGCGGGCCCTGCGCGCCTTCGCCAGCCAGACCGCCGCCACCGTCGAGATCGACCGGTCCTACTTTGGCGCGCACGACTACGTGCGGCTGATCGAGGCGCGAGCGGCCTACCACGGTGCCCTGATCGGCGTGCCGCACGGCGAGGGATACTGGCTCGCCCACGGCGGCGTGCCGCTGGCCGATCCTCTGCGGGCGTTCGGTGGGAGGGAGAAGCCGTGACGGAGGCCATCGATGTCTTGCTGCGCGATCACGCCGGGGTGCACGCGCGGGCGGCGGACTTCCTCGCTGCCCTCGACGAGCGGGCGCTGCGGGCGCACCTGGCGGGCCTGAACTCGGTGGCGTGGATCCTGTGGCACATGGCGCGGGTCGAGGACGGCTGCCTGGCGTCCGGCGTCTTTGCCACCGAGCCGGTCCTGGACGGGGACGGCTGGGGACGGCGGTTGGGCGTCGCGGGGCACGGCAACGGCTTCGGGATGCGCCGGGCCGAGGCGGCCGGCGTGTCGCAGGCCCTGGATCTCGACGCCCTGCACGCATGCCGCGAGGCTATCGGTCGGCGGACGCGGGAGCTTGCGGCCGGACTCCGGTCCGCACGGTGGTCGGAGCCGCTGACGGAGGCCGACGTTCAGCGGATGGCGGCGGACGGTGTGTGCCGCGCGCCGGCCGGGGAGCCCCGGGAGGCCCTCCTGCACTGGCGGGGCCTTCATCATAACCACTGGCACCTCGGGCGGTGCGCGGCCATCCGGGGGCCGCTGGCGGCACAGGGGCAGGGGCCGGCGGCCGGCGGAGGCGCGCGTGTGGGCCCGGCGGCCGACCTCTTGGTGCTGCTGGTTACCCGCGCCGAACCGGGAACGTCTCACCGCCGATCGAAGGGCCTGGCGGCGGTCGCGCGCCGTCCGGGCCGTGGTGGGGAAACGCGATGCATGGACGCGGTCGTCCGGCGCGGCTTGGGCGCCGCAGCGCCGGGGCGGCCCGCACGGCCGGGCCGCACGGACCGCTGAACGCGCTGCGGGCTACGCCTCGTCCGCCGACGGGCCGTAGACGCCGGGCACAGGGATGTCGTTGAGGCGCAGGTAGACGCCGAGCTGTGCCCTGTGATGGATGATGTGGTGGAGCATGAAGCGCCGGAGCGCGTCGATGCGGGGCATCGTGAAGAGGGTCTGCCCGCCGGCGACCAGTGTCCAGGGCTGGGTCAGCCGGCTGTCGCTGACCGACGACAGCGCGCTCCGCGCGTCCTTGCGCTCCTGCTCGAAGACCGCGAGCAGCTCCTCACGCGATGCGGGCGGCGTGCGGCGCGGCGCTGCCATGACGTCGAGGGAGTCGGTGCGGACCACGTTGCCCGCGAAGCTTGGCAGGGTCGCGATGTGAAACGCGAGCTGGCCCATCGGCGTGGACCTGGGATGCGGACGCCAGTCGAGCCTGTCGTCTGGGACGCGCTCCAGGACGCGCCGTGTGCTGCTCGCCTCGTAATCGAAGTCGGCCAGGAACGCCTCGGCCACCGCCGACATATCAGCCACCCCCGCCGAAGCATGCCACGGAAGACGGACGCCCGCAAGCACAGGTGTTCGGAGCATCGCGACGCCGCCCGTGCCCTCGCGGCAGCCGGCCGACCGCGCGGGCGGACACCCGCGGTCTAGGAGTCCGCTGATTTATGGTGCAGCGCACATCACGACCACTATATCTAGGCGCACCGCGTCCACCTGGACACCAGGCCTGGCGTCGGCCACGCGCCACAGGCCCTAAATCAGCGCTCTTCTAGTAGGCCACCCGCGGCCGCCCGTAGCGCAGCAGCAGCGCCAGCAGCACGCCGGCCACGAAGCCCCCGGCGTGGGCCGCGATGCTGATGTCCGGCGTCGCGACGTCGATGACGGCGTTGATGACGAGGATCATCAGCACCCAGCGCACAAGGGCCGACCGCTGCGCGCCCGGCCGCCAGATGGCCATCACCAGCACCGCGCCGACCAGCCCGAAGATGGCCCCCGAGGCCCCGATGCTCACGGTGTTGGCGGCCTCGGTGTACGCCGCGACGGCGTTGCCGCCGATGCCGGCGCCGAGGTAGAGGGCCAGGTACTGGCCCGGCTGCCCCGCGGGTTCGACGATCATGCCCAGCACATAGAGCGAGTACATGTTGACGCCGATGTGCAGGATGCTGGCGTGCAGGAAGATGGCCGTCAGCCACTGGACGGGGTCGGTGTAGGGCGGCGGCTGCACCGATCCGGCCAGGGTCGCCCCGCTCAGGGTGACACCGCTCAGCCCGTGCTGCACCAACACGAACACGGCGACCGTGACGGCGATGATGGTCCACGTGACGGGCATCCGCCGAAAGCGTCCCCCAGAAGCTCCCACCCGCCTATCGTACCGCGGCGGCGGCCGTCCGCGCATGCCCCCCCACGCGGCGGCCTCACGCCGGGTTCGCCCGCACGGGGCCCCCGGCGCCGGCCAGTCCCGCATGGTCCGCGCAGGCCCCCTCACGCATGGCTGGCCCCACAGGTCCCCGGCGCGGGCCGGTCAGCGGACGATCGACAGGGCGGCCCCGATGAGGCAGAGCACCACGGTGACCGAGAAGAGCAGGTGGAAGCCGTGCAGAAACGCCGCCACCGGCAGGGTGAGGCCGCCCTGGGTGTTGCCGACGAACGCCTGCAGCACCGTGGCCCCGAAGGTGATGCCGAAGATCATGCCCAGGCTCCGGGTGAGGGCCAGGATGCCGCTGGCCTGGCCCGAGCGCGCCTGCGGCGCGCTGCGCATGATCAGCCCGTCGTTCGGCGACACGAAGAGGCCGGCGCCGAACTCCAGCAGCAGCATCGCCAGCAGCAGCGGCCCGTAGCCGGCCGCAGGCTCGGCCCGGGCGAACCCGACCGCGCCCGCCGCCGCCAGCAACATCCCGAGGGGCGCCAGCACCCGTGAGCCGATGCGGTCCGACAGCGGACCGCCCAGCAGCGAGCCGAGGCCCATCCCCACGGGCAGCGGCAGCATGGCCAGCCCGACGTGCGCCGGCGTGTACCCGAGCAGGTCCTCCAGGTAGAACGGCAGGGCGAAGCTGACGACGAAGGTGCTGGCGTAGGTGAAGATCTTGGCCAGGTTGGCCGCGCTGAACGCGCGATTGGCGAACAGGGTGAGGTCGGTCATGGGGTGGGCGGCGCGGCGCTCGACGGCCACAAACACGCCGAGGCACCCGAGGCCCAGCCCCAGCGGCAGCAGCACGGCCGGCGCGCCCCAGCCGTCCCCGGGCGCCAGATCGACGCCCAGCAGCACCGCCACCATCCCCGCCGCGAAGGTCGCGGCTCCGGCCCAGTCGAAGGCCTCGTTCCGGCTGGCGCCCGGCAGCGGGGGCAGGATGCGGCCCGCCAGCAGCAGCGCCGCCGCCGCCACCGGCACGTTGACATAGAAGATCGAGCGCCAGCCCACGGCCTGGATCAGCACCCCGCCCAGGACCGGCCCGACCCCGAGGGCGACGGACACCGACGTCTCGAACAGCCCGATGGCGGTGCCCATGAGCGAGCGCGGGTACTCCAGGGCCACGATCGCCAGGCTGTTCGCCGTCAGCATGGCCGCGCCGACCGCCTGCAGGCAGCGGAACAGGATCAGGGCCGTCACGCTCCAGGACAGCCCCGAGAGGGCGGTGCCCAGCATGAACACGGCGAAGCCGGTCATGTAGACGCGCTTGTGGCCCACCATGTCCGACACGCGCCCGAAGACGGTGAGAAGGCTCGCCCGCGTGAGCAGGAAGGAGACGGCGACCCAGCCGATGGCCTCGACCGACGTATGCAGCGCCACGGTCAAGGTCGGGTAGGCGACGCTGACGATGCTGGAATCCAGCGCGCTCATGAACGTGGCCAGGCAGACCAGGGCGAGGACCTGGTTGGCGCGGCGGCTGGGCCGCTCCAGCGGCGCGGCGCGGACCTCGGTCACCGACTATTGTCCAGCTTCGGTGGCCAGGCGGCGTAGCGGAGTGCGGGTGCCATCGTCGTCGAAGTCGGCGAACTGGCGCCGGTGGAGGGCGGCGTACCGCCCGTTCAGCGCCACGAGCTCGTCGTGGTTGCCGGCCTCGATGATGCGGCCCCCGTCGATCACGAAGATGACATCCGCGGAGCGGATGGTCGACAGCCGGTGCGCCACGATGAACGACGTGCGGCCGCGGAGCAAAGCCTCCAGGGCCACCTGCAGCTCGTGCTCGGTCGCCGAGTCGACGCTGGCCGTCGCTTCATCCAGGATCAGGATGCGGGCGTCCGCCACCAGGGCCCGGGCGAAGCACACCAGCTGCCGCTGCCCCTGGGACAGGTGGCTGCCGACCTCGCCGACTTCGGAGTCGTACCCGCGCGGCAGCGACTCGAAGAACGCCTGGGCGTGCAGGATCCGCACGGCCTCGTCGAGGTCCGCGTCGCTCGCCTCGGGCCGCCCGTAGCGGATGTTGTCGCGGATGGTGCCCGAGAAGAGGAAGGGGTCCTGCGGCACGACGGCCAGCTGCTGCCGGTACGTGCGCTGCCGCACCGTCCGCAGGTCGATGCCGTCCACCTTCACGCTGCCGCCCGTCGGGTCGTAGAGCCGGGCCAGCAGCGAGACGATCGTCGTCTTGCCGGCGCCGGTCGGACCCACCAGCGCCACGCGGCTGCCGGCGGGGACGGAGAACGAGATGTCCCGCAGCACGGGGCTCTGTGGCCGGTAGGAGAACTGCACGCCCTCGAAGTCGACCCTGCCCGCGATCGCCGGCATCGCCGCCGCATCGGGCGTATCCTCGACCTCGACCGGCTCGTCCAGGATGCCGAAGATCTTCTCCGCGGCGGCGCTCGCCTGCTGGATCAGCGAGTACTGCTGCGTGAGGTCCTGGATGGGCTGGAAGAAGCGGCTGAGGTAGTTGAGGAAGGCGATCAGCACGCCGATCGTCATGGCGCCTTTGATCACCAGCATGCCGCCGTAGGCCAGGATGATGATCTGCCCGCACGCGTTCACCTGGTTGACCACCGGCGCGAAGATGCTGTTGATGTACGCCGCCCGCAGCTGGGCGGCCACGTTCGCCTGGTTTGTCACATCAAAGCGCCGCGCCGTCTCGTCCTCCTGCGCGAACGCCTGCGTCACGCGCACGCCGGAGAAGGACTCCTGGAGGTTGGCGGTCAGGTCGGCCACCGTGTTGCGCACCCGGCGGAAGGCCGCTGACGCGTACTTCTGGAATACGTTGGCGCACACGGCCAGGACCGGCATCAGCGTGAGGGTCGCCAGGGCCAGGCGCCAGTCCAGCACGGCGAGCACCACGATGATGCCGAGGAGGGTCACGACGTCGCTCAGCACGTTGACGATCCCCTGGCTCACCAGGTTCGCCAGTGCCGTGATGTCGTTGGTGCCGCGCGAGATGAGCACCCCGGCCGGATGGCGGCCGAAGTAGCGCAGGCCCAGGCGCTGCCACTTGCCGAACAGGTCGCGGCGCAGCGAATACACCGCGGCCGTGCCCATCTTGTTGACCTCAAGGATCTGGTAGCGGTTGGCCACCCAGGACGCGATCCGCGTCAGCACGTAGATCCCCGCGACCACCAGCAGGCCGTGGACGTCGCCCTTGGTGATGTCCTGGTCGACGGCGACCTTGATCAGGTACGGACCGGCCAGCGTCAGGGCGGCCACGATCAGCGACAGCGTCGCGCCGGCCACGAGGTGGCCGCGCTGGCTCCTGGTGTAGCCGAGCAGGCGCATGAGCGTGCGCCAGTTGAAGGGCGCCTTCTCGTCCGAGCCGCCCGAGTTGTGAAAGCCCCAGTGGCCGCCGCCACCCATCATCATTCGCCGGCCACCTCCTGTCCCGCGGGCGCGAGCTGCAGCGCGTGGATCCGCTGGTAGACGGGCGAGGTGCGGAGCAGGGCCTCGTGCCGTCCGATCGCCTGGATGCGTCCCTGATGGAGCACGACGATGCGATCGGCGCGCATCACCGACGAGAGTCGGTGCGCAATGATGAAGGTCGTGCGGCTGCCCAGCAGCTCGCCGAGCGCCTCGCGGATCAGGAACTCGTTCTCCGCGTCGACGCTGGATGTCGCCTCGTCGAGCACGAGGATGCGCGGGTCCATCAGGATGGCGCGGGCGATGGAGACGCGCTGCTTCTGGCCGCCCGACAGGGACATGCCCCGCTCGCCCACGCGGGTCCCGTACCCCCACGGGAGCGATGCGGCGAAGTCGTGAATGCGCGCGGCGCGCGCCGCGCGCTCGATGTCGGCCTGCGATGCCCCCGGACGGCCGAAGGCGATGTTCTCCCCGAGGGTCGTCGCGAACAGGAAGGGGTCCTGCAGCACGAAGCCGATCTGGCTGCGCAGCGAGTGCAGGTCCACCGTCCGCAGGTCATGCCCGTCGACCAGGACCCGCCCGGCCGCCGGGTCGTAGAAGCGCGAGACCAGTTGCACCACCGTCGACTTGCCCGAGCCCGTCATGCCCACCAGCGCCACCGTCTCGCCGGGCGCGACCGAGAGGTCGATGTCCTCCAGGACCAGCGGCCCCTCGTCCCCGTACCGGGCGGAGACATGCTCGAAGCGCACGGCGCCGGTGAGGCGCGGCAGCACGACCGCGTGCTCGGGCTGGCGCACGCGCGGCTGAGAGTCGAGGACCTCGAAGACCCGCTCGGCCGAAGCCTGCGCCTGGGCCCAGAGGTTGGTGATGAACCCGATGGAGCGCAGCGGCATCAGCAGCAGGAGCAGGTAGGCGTTGAATGCGACGAAGTTGCCGATGGCCAGCGTGCCGTGGATGACCTGGATGCCGCCGTAGGCGATGATGAAGGCCGTGCCGAGCTGCGGCAGCTGGTTCAGCAGCGGCTGGAAGTTGGCCTGGATCTCGGCGACGCGCATGCTCTGCTCGCGGTACGCCGTGTTGGTCCGGTCGAACTTCTCCTCCTCGTGGTCCTCGCGGGCGAAGACGCGCACGACCCGCATGCCGACGATGTTCTCCTGCAGGACGGTCGTCAGGTCGGCCAGGTCCTGCTGCAGCTTCCAGGAGGCCGGGCGCTGCTTCCGGCTCATGGCCAGGACGGCCCAGAGGAAGGGCGGGGTCATGGTCATCGTGAGCAGGGCCAGGCTCGGGTCGATCTTGAGCAGGATCACCGCCGTGCCGAAGAACTGCAGGGCCGCGGTCACGATCCGCGGCGCGCCGCGGTAGACGAACATGCGGACGGAGTTGATGTCGCCGGTGGCCCGGCTCATGAGCTGGCCGGTCTGCGACTTGTCGAAGTAGCTGAACGACTGCTCCTGCACGTGCCGGTACATCGCGTCGGTGAGCCGGTAGACGACCTTCTGCGACATGAGGGCGCCCAGGTAGCTCTGGGCGAAGTTGAAGGCGCCCCAGACCGCCGTCGCCCCGAACAGGGCACCGCCCAGCGGCACAAGCAGCGCCAGCCGGTGCGGCTCGATGGCGTTGTCGACGATGACGCCCGAGAGGTCGGGGACCACCAGCTGGGCGGCCGTCCCGATCACCATGGCCGCGAGGGCGGCGATCGTGACCGGCCAGTCCAGGAGAATGTAGCCCAGGATGCGCCGGAAGGTCTTCAGGTGTTGGCACGCCTCGATTCGCTGGCAAGAAAGTTCGTTCGACGAACATAATAATCCCGCGTCGGTCGGCGGGCAAGGGCATCACGTCCCCGCCACACGGACCGCGGCCAGCCGCCGTGGCGCCTCCGGTTCCTCCCGCCGGCCCAGCCGGCTGGAGCCCACCCAAGGGCCCGGACTCGGACCGGTCGCCGCGGCGTGCCAATTGCGTCCCGCAAACCTGACGCCGTCCGTGGCTCCGGCCTCCGGGCCGGCCGTGTCCACGACGAGCGCGGCCGCGCCCGCGGCCAGGACCTCATGCGCGCGCAGAGCCAGGGCGGGCAATGGCCCGGTGCAGGGGCATGGAACTGCCACCTGAGCTGGGGACCAAGGTCCGAGCGGCGCGTCTTCGAGAGCAGCGAGTACGAGGCCCACCGGCTCCGGTGCAGGGACATGGTGGGAGATCCGGTGCGCACGGGCGTTCCCCTTCGCATCGCACGATATCATGGGGCAGGGGGCGCGGGAATGACGCCGACGGCACGCTGCGAGGTACTCCGGGTGCGGGCGGGCAGGAGCCTGGGCCGGCGCCGTGACGCCCTCGCCGCGGAGGAGCCGCTGGAGATTCGCGTCGGCTGGCCCGGTCATCCGGCGGAGGCGGTCACCGTCACCATGCGCACGCCTGGCCAGGACTTCGAGCTGGCGGCCGGCTTTCTCCACAACGAGGGGATCCTTGCCG
Organism: Bacillota bacterium; assembly: GCA_021792015.1. Classification (GTDB taxonomy): domain Bacteria; phylum Bacillota; class Sulfobacillia; order RBS10-35; family JAJYVM01; genus JAJYVM01. The sequence goes on from JAJYVM010000048.1 coordinate 9,105, forward strand.
CGGCGCCCGCCGCGATCCGCTACTGCACCGAAGGCGAGCAGCGCTATAACGTGGTGTCCGTCGACCTGCGCGCGCCCGCCGACCTCGGTCCCCTCCGGCGCGCCACGACCACGACGTCCGCCTGCGGCGTCTGCGGCAAGGCGTCGCTCGACGCGCTGGCCGACCGCGGCCTGCGGCCCGTGCCGGCGGGCGCCCCCGTGGACGCGGCGACCCTGACCGCCCTGCCGGACCGGCTGCGCCAGGCCCAGGCCATCTTCGCGCGCACGGGGGGCCTGCACGCCGCCGCCCTCTTCGACGCCGCGGGCGAGCTGCTGGCCGTGCGGGAGGACATCGGCCGCCACAACGCGGTGGACAAGGTGGTCGGTTGGGCCCTGCTCGCCGGCCGGCTGCCCCTCGAAGACGCCGTCCTGCTGGTGAGCGGCCGCGCCGGGTACGAGATCGCGCAGAAGGCCGTGGCCGCCGGCATCCCCGTGCTGGCGGCGGTCTCCGCCCCGTCGAGCCTCGCCGTGGAGCTGGCTGGCACGTTCGGGCTGACCCTCGTCGGCTTTCTCCGCGACGACGGCTTCAATGTCTACGCGGGCGCCGAGCGGATCGCGCTCGTGGACTGACCGCGCCCGCGCTGGGCCACGGCTGCGATGTTTACGCCGGCGCGGACCGGACCGCGCCCGGCGGCTGACGGCCGGTCCCTTTCGCGGCGGTAGGTGTCCAGCGAACCCCGCACGCGACGAGGTGCCGTACAGCGCCGCCATGGCGCTCGCAATCGGCCTCGCGCACGGCTCGCACGCTGCGCGTGCCACCACCCGTGCGCGCCTACCCCGCCTACCCCCAGATTCCCTGACGGACCAGATTCAGGGCCGAGATGACGACCACCGCCAGCACGATGCGCCGGAAGAGCTCGCTGGGCAACCGCGCCCGGATGCGGGCGCCGATGGCCACACCGGCCGCCATGGGCACGCAGGCGCCCGCCGCCGCCACCAGCAGGGCCGGCGAATACGCCCCGGTGCGCGCGAGGGTGGTGACCTGGGCCACGCCGAGGATCACATAGAGGAGGGTCAGGGCGTAGATGAAGCGGTCCCGGTCGCGCTCGATCGCCGTGAGGAAGGCGACGAGGCCGGGGCCCGAGATGTCCGTGGCGCCGCCGAGCACGCCGACCACCAGGCCGGCCAGCGGCGCCCACGCGCGCAGGCGCTCGGAAGTGGCCGGACCGGGGGATTTGCGCCCGAGCGCGGCCACGAGCGCCAGGGTGATGATGCCGAGGCCGAGCGTCAGGGTGCGGGCGGGCAGGTGGCCGAAAAGCAGCGCGCCGGCCACGGCGCCGACCAGGACCGCGCCGGCGAGGCGCAGGAACCAAGGCTCCAGGCGGTGCCGCCGGCACCCGCGCAAAATCAGCAGGTTGGCCACCAGCGCCGGGATGGCGACCACCAGCACCGCGGGGCGCGCCCCGATGATGCCGGCCAGCGTGGGCACGGCGATCAGCGGGAAGCCGAAGCCCAGCGCGCCCTTCATGACAGCGGCCACGGCGACGACCCCGAGGGCGGCGGCGGCGGCGCCGATCCCGACCCCGATCACCCGCACCACCGCCCCCGGCAGCCGAGCGGCGCGCCGCCGCTACACGGCCTCGTCGTACGCCTGGCGCGCCACGCGCCCGATGAGCCGCTCCGCCGGCAGGTTGTCGGCAACACCCTTCGACATGGCCGCCACCGCCAGGTGCCGCCCGCCCGGCAGCTCGATCACGCCGCAGTCGTCGACGACGCCGGCGATGGTCCCCGTCTTGTGCCAGCAGACCGTCCGCTGCGGCAGGTAGAGCGGCAGCCGGCTGTTGAGGTGCTGCCGCGACAGGATGTCGGTCGCAACCGCCGTCTCCGCCGGCCCGAGGGCCCGTCCCTCCACCACGTCCAGGAAGATGCGCGCCATCTCGCGCGGGGTGGACGCGTTGCCCCCGTCGAAGGCGGGGTCGATCTCCCGCGCCCGCAGCCGCCGCCGCACCTCGACGCGGTTGGCCTCGCCCCTGTCCGCCGGGTCGGCTCCGACCATGCGGCTCAGCAGCGACCAGCAGTCGTCGCGGATGACGGTCTCGCGGTAGCCGCGGCGCGCCAGCGAGGCGTTGATGCGCTCGAAGCCGACGCGGGCGCAGAGCATGTCGGTGGCGGAGTTGTCGCTGACGATGATCATCAGCGTGGCGAGGTCGCGGAGGCTGACGCTCAGCCCCGGCTCCAGCTCGCGCAGGATGCCGGACCCGGGCGCGATGTCCTCCGCCCGCACCGTCACGCGCTCGTCGAGCCGCTCGCGCCCCTCGGCGACGCGGTCCAGCAGCCCGATCAGGACCCCGATCTTGAACACGCTGGCCAGCGGGAAGCGCTCGTCGGCGTTCCAGCCCAGCTCCTCGCCGCCACCCGCCACAAAGAAGCCGAAGCGGCCCTCGACCTCGGACGCGGCCCCGGCGATGAAGGAGCGCAGCGCCGTGACGTTCATGGCCATCCCCTCCCGATCTCCCGTGGCGGGCTGCTTCGCCAGGGCTGCATGACATTCCCGCCAACCCGAAGCGCGCATTCGGTGCGTGCACGCATGGGCGTGCACGCGCACAAACGGTCCGCGGGTGGCGCCGTGGCGAGGGGCTGCGGACGGGCCGCCGCGGCGGCCAGGGCATGGTATTGCAGGTGTTCTCACGGGCGCTCGCCAATGGGGGCGGCGGGGGTGGAGCCGCTGTTCGACCTGTTGAAGGCCCTCTGCGACCTGCCCGGCCCGACCGGGGCCGAGGAGCGCGTGCAGGCCTTCGTCGCCGCGGCGTGGCGCGAGGCGGGGCACGCCGTGACGGAGGCGCCCGTGGGCAACCTGCTGGCCCGCGTCGGCGGCCAGGGCCGGCGGCTGGTGGTCGTGGCGCACGCCGACGAGATCTCCGTGGTGGTCAAGTCCGTGACGGCCGACGGCCACTGCCTGCTGATGTCGGCAAGCGGCATGTCGGGTGCGGGCAGCCGCCCGCCCAACCCCATGATCCTCGGCCAGCCGATGACCGTCATGGGGCGGCATGGGCCGGTGCCGGCGGTGCTGGCGGCCCGGACGGGCCACCTGCGCAGCACGCTGCCCGACAGCGGCGCGGCCATCCTCTGGAACGACCTGTTCCTCGACCTGGGTGTCGGCACGGCGTCGGCGGTCGCCGACCTCGGCGTCCACCCCGGCTGCCCGGCCTGCTTCGACGTCGCCACCCGCCGGCTGGGGACGCGGATCGTCGGCAAGGCCATGGACGACCGCGCGGCCCTGACGATCGCCACGGAGCTGGGGCGGCGCGCGGCGGGACGCCGGCTGGGGTATGAGCTCTGGCTCGCCTCGACGGTGCAGGAGGAGAACGGGCTGATCGGCGCCACGGCGCTGGGGGCGGGCCAGCCCGGGTTCGATCTGGCCATCGCCCTGGACGTCGGCCTCTGCGGGGACGTGCCCGGGGTCGGCCTGCACGAGATGCCGGTGCGGCTGGGGGGCGGGCCCGCCCTCGTGCACCGCGACAGCTCGGTGCGCTACCACCGCGCGCTCACCTACGCGCTCTGCGCGGCGGGCGAGAAGCGGGGGATCGCCGTGCAGCACGCGGCCTTCCAGGGATACGGCTCCGACTCGGCGGCCATGTTCAAATCGAACGTGCCGTCGGCGCTGGTCGCCTACCCGACGCGCTACACGCACACGGCGATCGAGACCGTCGACGAGGGCGACCTGGAGGCCTGCGTGGACCTGCTGCTGGCCTTCTGCGAGGAGGCGACCTTCTGATATGGGCGGTGCGGCGGAGCCGGGGCGCGCACGGCTTCCGGGGCTGCGGATCGGCGCCATGGACTACCCGCGGGTCGACGCGGCGCTCTGTGAGCGGGCGCGGGCCCTGCCGACGACCAACGTCGCCGACTGCATGAACCGGCTTTACGTGGTGCGGGGGCTGCACGCGGTCGGCGTCCCGTCCGAGACCAAGCTGGCGGGGCCCGCGCTCACGGTGCGCACCGGCCCGGCCGACAACCTGTTCATTAATAAGGCAATGGACGCCGCGCGACCTGGCGACGTGATCGTCGTCGACTGCAGCGGCGGCCGAAGCCACGCCTTCGTCGGCGAGATCATGGCACGGTACGCGCAGAGCCGCGGGGTGGCCGGCCTGGTGATCGACGGGCCCATCCGCGACAGCGCCGAGCTCGGCGACCTGCGCCTGCCGATCTTCGCCGCCGGCGTCAGCACGTCGGGCCCGTGGCGCAACGGCCCCGGCGAGCTCGCCTACCCGATCTGCTGCGGCGGCGTGCCCGTTTTGCCCGGGGACCTGGTGCTGGGCGACGCCGACGGCATCGTCATCGTGCCGCGGGAGGACGCGGCCGCGGTGATCGCGGCGGCCGATGCCGTGCACGTGAAGGAGTCGAGCACGTTCGGCGACATCGAGACCGGGCGGATGGACAGGGCCTGGGTCGACGAGACCCTGCGGCGGCTCGGGGCCATCGACTAGCGCGGGCGGGCGCTGCGCCGAGGGCGCGCCGGGGCTCGCGGCGCCGCTTTTTTGCGGCCGTGACCCGGCCTCCCGGCGGGCGGCGCGGGAGAGTTGACGCCGCGCCGCAGCCGCGCTACCCTGGGTCCGCCCACTGGTCCGAGCCTCATGTCCGGGAGGCGCATCGGCGATCGCCCGCTGGTCCCCGCGCAGCTGGCCCTGGGTCTATCAGATGGTGGTGGGAGCCGGCCTGTTCGCCGTGCTCCTGTTCGGGCTCGGCCTCTTCATGCTCCGCGACGGGATCGGGCCGGCCGCCAAGCTGATCACGCGCCCGCCGGCCACGACGAATCCCGAGACCACGGCCTTCGGCAGCCAGCCGATCTATCAGAGCCAGTGCGAGTTCTCCTCGAACGCGCCGCTCGGGGCCGACTGCATGTTTCTGGCGCGCTCCACCGGCGGTGGGGCGGCGTCCGACAGCTTCCAGTCCCAGGCGGTCGAGATCGGCGTGCCCTCCGCGTGGCTGGCGCAGCAGCCGCACGGCACGGCGCTGGACGATCCGGGCGTCGTCGCGGCGCTGCTGCGGACCGCGTGGTATCCCGTCGGCAGCGGGGCCATCTCCGGGATGACCCTGAGCGTCGACCCCGCCTACGCGGCGCGCCTGCGGACGGTCGGCGTGACGCCGCTGCAGTTCCTGAGCTGGATGTATAAGAACGTGCCGCGCTCATCGTGGCCGCCGTGGGTGCCTGGAGGCACGAGCTAGAAGACCCCGCGGGCGGCTCACGCATCCCGGGTCGCCGCATTCTCAGCGTTGTCTAACCCACC
>JAJYVM010000049.1 GCA_021792015.1 Bacillota bacterium
CCCTGTTGATCCACCTGCGCACGCTGGTCGGTGAGGAAGGCGTCAAGCTGGTCGAGCTCGGACGCGATCGCAAGGCCGTGATGGCCTTCACGAAGGACGGCACCGACCGCTTCCACGCGCTCATCGCACCCTACGTCCACCCCAGCATGGAGTATAAGCTCCTGCCCCAGTACCGGGGCCGCTTCGCCGTCGAGCCGTCCTTCACCGAGCCGGTGCGCCTGCCGGTGCCGGCCGATGTCGTCTCCGTGACCGAGAAGCCACGCACGCGGAGCATGCAGCGCTTCGACATCGAGGTGGAGGGCAGCCACAACTTCCTGGCGGACGGGGTGGTCGTCCATAACAGCCCCGAAGTCACGCCGGGCGGCCGGGCCCTGAAGTTCTACGCCTCCGTGCGCCTCGACGTGCGCCGCATCGAGACGCTGAAGCAGGGCCAGGAGACGGTCGGCATCCGCGTGCGCGCCAAGGTGGTCAAGAACAAGGTGGCGCCGCCCTTCCGCCAGGCCGAATTCGACCTCCTGTACGGCACCGGCATCTCCAAGGAGGGTGACCTGATCGACATCGGCACGGAGATGAACTTCCTGACGCGCTCCGGCACCTGGTACTCGTTCGGGGACCAGCGCATCGGCCAGGGCCGCGAGAACGCGCGCGAGTTCCTGCGCACGCACCCCGACGTCTCGGGCGCATTGGAGCAGAAGATCCGCGAGGCCCTCAGCGGCGGCAAGATCAAGGCCACGGTCGCCGCGGCCTCCGACGACGACGAGAACGAGTAGGCCGGCCCGGGGGTGGTGGGCCGGTGGCGAAACGGGCGAGGGCACCCGGAGGCCGGCCCCCAGGTCCCGGCGGGCGGCGAGATGGCCGTGAGAACGAGTGGGCCGGCCCCGCGGGAGATGGCGGATGGCGAGACGGCCACCGTCACGAGCCTCCGCGCCGCGGGGGGTGACCGCGTGGCCGTCCTGCTGGACGGCGAGCCAGCCCTGACCCTGACGGCCACCGCCGCGATCCGCCTGGGTCTGCGCCGCGGCGCCACCGTCGACGCCGACCTCTGGCGCCAGGTCAGGGCCGTCGCCGAGGCCGAGGCGGCTGAAAGTGCGGCCGCCCGGCTTCTGGCGGCCCGTGCCCGCACGCGCGAGGATCTGCGCCGCCGCCTCGCGCCCCGCTTCCCGCCGGCGGCCGTGCAGCAGGCCCTGGACCACCTGCAGGCCATCGGCGCCATCGATGACGAGGCCTTCGCCCGCCGCTGGCTCGAGCTCCACGCCCAGGACCGCGCCCTGAGCCGCCAGGCGCTCATCAGCGGCCTGGTGCGCGCCGGCATCCCCGCCCCCCACGCCAAGCGTCTGGTGGCCGCGTTGGCTCCGGCCGACGAAGCCGCCGGAGCCCTGGCCGTGGCCGAGGCCGCCGCCACCCGCTATCGCCGCCTGCCGCCCGATGTCGCGGCCCGCCGCCTGTGGTCCTACCTCGCGCGCCGCGGCTTCGGCCCGGAGGCCTGCGCCCAGGCCGTGCGCGCCGCCCTTGCCGCGGACCCGGAGGACGAAGCGTAGGCCCCGCGGGCCGCCACCACCCGGCTCCCGCCCGCGCGCCGCGGCTTCGGCCCGGAGGCCTGCGCCCAGGCCGTGCGCGCCGTGGACCCGCACGACGACCCGCACGACGGCGCTTAGCTGCCTCTGGCCGCCACCAGCCGGCTCTGGATGGCGACACACTGCCCGATGTGCCAGAAGTTATGATGAACGCCCCACCACCCGAGCAGGAAGTCCCGCGGGGTACCAGCCTCCGGCCCGTCGCCGTCGGCGAGGCCGGCCGCCCGCCGCTCGGCCTCCGTCGCGGGCGATGTCCACCGCTCGGGCCAGAGACCCGTGGCCAGCGCGCGCGTGCGCCGCCCCACCGCGTCCCGGTACGCCCGCAGCGTCCCCAGATCCAACGCCGCCGCGACCTCGGCGACCTCGGCCGCCGTCATGCCGAAGCCATCGTCGCCGCGCGGCACACCCAGGCGTCGTCCCCAGTCCCCCTCTTCGAGCAGGGACGGGACCATGAACACGATGCGGCAGAGTTCGGCGTCCTCCACACGCGCCATGTGCCACAGGATCCAGGCCACGGGGTTGAAGCCGGCGTACGACGTGCGGAGCTCCGCCTCGCTCAGCCCGTCCAGGATGCGGTCGACGCGGGTGAACGGGTGCGCCGCCACGGCCCGTGCGTGCACCTGCCCGTGATCCCGCAGGAACACCTGCAATGCGTCCATCTGGCTCATCCCCTCCCGCTTTCGTTTACCATAATGGAAAGCGCGGGTCCCCCCGCGCGCACGCGGGGAAAGACGATGGCTGCGACAGAGGAGGCGACCCACCCCGTGAACTTCGAGGAGGACAGGGTCCACGCCGCGATCCGCGAAACGGCGCACGAATTCGCCGAGCGCCGCGTGGCGCCCGGCCTGCGCGCGCGCGACGAGGCGGAGGCCTTCCCCGTGGACCTGGTCAGGGAGATGGGGGAGCTCGGCCTGATGGGGCTGCCCTTCCCCGAGGAGTACGGCGGCGCCGGCCTCGACTACATGGCCGCCGCCATCGCCGTCGAGGAGCTGAGCCGGGTCGACGCCTCGCTGGGCATCACCCTCGCGGCACACATCTCGCTGGGCTGCGGCCCGGTGCACCTCTTCGGCACCCCCGCCCAGAAGGAGAAGTACCTTGCCCCCCTCGCCAGGGGCGAGAAGCTGGGCGCCTTCGGCCTCACGGAGCCGGGCTCGGGATCGGATGCCGGCGCCGCCCGCACCGCCGCCAGCAGGACGGCCGACGGCTGGACCGTGAACGGCAGCAAGGCCTTCATCACCAACGCCATCCACGCCGGCGTCACGACGATCGCCGCGAAGACGGCGCCCGGCAAGCTGAGCAACTTCGTCGTTGCGGCCGGCACGCCCGGCTTCCGCCCCGGCCCGGCCTATCAGAAGATGGGCCTGCGCACCTCCGACACGGCGCCCATCGCCATCGAGGACTGCCGCCTGCCCGCGGACGCGCTCCTCGGCGAGGAGGGCCGCGGCCTGCGCCAATTCCTGCACGTGCTGGACGGCGGCCGCATCACCATCGGCGCCATGTCGGTCGGCATCGCCCGTGGCTGCTATGAGGCCGCCCTCGCGTACGCCGGCGAGCGACAGCAGTTCGGCAAGCCCATCGGCAGCTTCCAGGCCGTGCAGTTCAAGCTGGCGGACATGGCGACGGAGATCGAGCTGGCCCGCTTCGGCGTCTACCGCGCCGCGTGGCTGAAGGACCAGGGCCGCCCGTACGCCAAGGAGGCCGGCATGGCCAAGCTGTTCGCGTCCGAGCTGTCGGTACGGGCGGCCAGCCAGGCCATGCAGATCCTCGGCGGTTTTGGCTACATGCGCGACTCGCCCGTTGAGCGCTTCTACCGCGATGCCAAGCTGATGGAGATCGGCGAGGGCACCTCGGAGGTGCAGCGGCTGGTGATCGCGCGGGAGATCGGCTGCCCGACCTGAAGCAATCCCGAAGCGCGTTTGTGACGGCGCGTGCGTACGCACGCGCCGACCAAGATGGCTTCCGATGTGGGGGGCTGGGGATTGGCGAGCGTCCGCGCGAACATGGCCGGCGTCGTGGCCCGCGTGCTGGTGCAGCCCGGCGACACCGTCACGGCGGGGCAGGAGGTCGTCATCATCGAGTCCATGAAGATGGAGATCCCCGTCGAGGCGGAGGTCGGCGGCAAGGTCACCGCGGTCGTGGCCGCTGCCGGCGCGTTCGTGAACGAGGGGGACCCCCTGCTGGAGTTGGCGGATTCGTGAGCGTCCACGAGGAGGCCAGGGCGCGCGCCGAGACCGCGCGCAAGGGTGGGGCGCCCCGCTACCACGAGCAGGCGAAAGGCCGCGGCAAGCTCTTCTGCCGCCAGCGGATCGCGCTGCTCTGCGACCCGGACAGCTTCGTCGAGGACGGGCTGCTGGCGAACGCGCTGGCGGCCGACCTGCCGGCTGACGGGGTCGTGACGGGCCTCGGGCGGGTGGGGGGCCGGCCGGTGGCCATCATGGCCAACGACTCCACCGTCAAGGCCGGGTCATGGGGCACGCGCACGGTCGAGAAGATCCTGCGCGTGCAGGAGACGGCGCTGCGGCTGCGCGTGCCGCTGGTCTACCTGGTGGATTCGGCGGGAGCGCGCATCACCGACCAGGTGGAGATGTTCCCTGGGCGGCGGCATGCCGGGCACATCTTCTTCAACCAGACCCGACTCTCGGGCCTGGTGCCGCAGGTCTGCGTGCTGCTGGGGCCGTCGGCCGCCGGCGGCGCCTATATCCCCGCCTTCTGCGACGTCGTGATCATGGTCGAGGGCAACGCCTCGATGTACCTGGGCTCGCCGCGCATGGCGGAGATGGTGATCGGGGAGAGGGTGTCGCTGGAGGAGATGGGTGGGGCGCGGATGCACTGCACCGTCTCCGGGTGCGGGGACCTGCTGGCCAAGGACGAGGGGGAAGCGCTGGCGCTTTGCCGCTGCTACCTCGGCTACCTGCCCGGGAGCTGCGGTGAGCTGCCGCCCGTGACGGATGCGAGGCCGCCGTCGCCCAAGCGCCCGGTCGAGGCGATCGTCCCCGAGAACCAGAACGCGCCCTTCGACATGAACGAGCTGCTGGGCGCGCTGTTCGACGACGTGTTTCCGCTCAAGCCCCTCTACGCGGGCGAGGTGATCACGGCCTTCGCGCGGCTGGACGGCCACCCCGTCGGCATCGTGGCCAACCAGCCGCGGGTCAAGGGCGGCGTGCTGTTCGTGGACTCGGCCGACAAGGCGGCGCGCTTCATCTGGCTCTGCGACGCCTTCCACCTGCCGCTGATCTTCCTGGCGGACGTCCCGGGGTTCATGATCGGCACCGCGGTCGAGCGGGCCGGCATCATCCGCCACGGGGCGAAGATGATCGCCGCCGTGAGCGAGGCCAGCGTGCCGAAGCTCTGCGTGGTGGTGCGCAAGGCCTACGGGGCGGGCCTTTACGCCATGAGCGGGCCCGGGTTCGAGCCGGACTGCACGCTGGCGCTGCCCACGGCCTCCATCGCCGTGATGGGGCCGGAGGCGGCCGTCAACGCGGTCTACGCGAACAAGATCGCCGAGCTGCCCGAGGGGGAGCGGGCCAAGTTCGTGGCCGAGCGGCGGGCGGAGTACGGGGCCGACATCGACCTGTACCGGCTGGCCTCGGAGCTGGTCGTGGACGCCGTGGTGCCCGGCGATGCGCTGCGGGAGGAGCTTGTCGCGCGCCTGGACCTGTACGCGGGGCGGGAGCAGCCCTGCGCCAGGAAGAAGCACGCGGTTCACCCCGTATGAGGCGCGAGGACTTCCCGGCGCTGGCGTCGGGCGCGGCCTATTTCGATGGACCTGGCGGCACCCAGGTGCCGTCCGCGGTGATCGATGCGATGGCCCGCTACCTCCGTGGGGCCAACGCCAACACCCATGGCGCCTTCGCCACCAGCGAGGCGACGGATGCGATGATCCTGGCCGCCCGGCAGGCCGTGTCGGACCTCCTGGGCGCCGAAGGGGGCCACTGCGTGGCGTTCGGCGCCAACATGACCACCCTCTGCTACATGCTGGCCTTCGCGCTTGGGCGGGGGCTTGCTCCGGGCGACGAGGTCGTGGCCTGCGAGGTCAACCACGAGGCCAACATCGCGCCGTGGGAAGCCCTGGGCTGCTGCCGGGTCGTGCCGCTGCACGACATGACCGTCCACGCCGACGACCTGCACCTGACGCCGAAGACCCGGGTCGTGGCGGTCACCTGGGCCAGCAACGCCACCGGGGCCGTCGCCGACGTGGCCGCCATCTGCAGGGCGGCGCACGACGTGGGCGCTGTCGCCGTGGTGGACGCGGTGCACTACGTGCCGCACTTCCCGGTCCACGTGCAGGCCATCGGCTGCGACTTCCTCCTCACCTCGGCCTACAAGTGGTTCGGACCGCACGTCGGGGCGGTGTATGGGAAGCCCGCGGCGTGGGAGGCCCTCGACCCCTACCGCCTGCAGCCGCAGGGTGATGTTGCGCCGGAGAAGTTTGAGACCGGGACCCTCAACCATGAGGGACTGGCGGGCGTGATCGCCGCCGTGGACTGGATCGCCTCGCTGTCACCGGCGGGCGCGCCGCGCCGGGTGCGGCTGCGGGGTGCGATGCAGGCGATCGCAGCGCACGAGGAGGCCCTGGCTGATCAACTGCGGTCCGGCCTGGCGGACCTTGCGGTCCGCACCTTCACGCCGCCAGCTCCGCACACGCCCACCGTCTCCTTTCTACCGAACCGGCGGACACCCGCCGAAGTTGCGGCGGCCCTCGGCCGCCGCGGCTGCCACGTCTGGGACGGCGACTTCTTCGCCACGCGCTGCGTGCGGGCACTGGGGACCGAGAGCCTGGTGCGCGTGGGCTTTGCTCCTTACAACACCGCCGAGGAGGTCGACCGCCTCCTGGAGGCCCTCGCGGAGATCCTGTGAAGGTCACCCGCGAAGCCGTCCGCGCCTACCTCATCGACCGCCTCGCCCTGGCGGACGAGGTCCAGGGCCCTGCCCTGGACCTCGTCCGGCGCCTGGAGGCCGTCCAGCTCGATCCGGTCGCCACCGTGGAGCGCAATCAGCACCTGGTGCTGGGCGCCCGCCTGCCCGGGTACCAGCCGGCCGACCTGGAGGCCCTGCTCGCCGCCGGCCAGGTCTTCGAGTACTGGGCCAACGCCATGTGCGCCATGCCGATGGAGGACTACCCGGTCTTCGAGCCCGTGCGCCGGCACTACCGGACGCTGCTGCAGCCGGCGCTCGACCGCCTGGGTGCCATCGTGCCGCACGTCCTGGACCGCCTGGAGCGGGAGGGCCCTCTGCCGGCAAGGGCCTTCGCAACGGAGCAGCGCGTGGCCGGGTACTGGGACCGCGCGGCGACCAGCAAGGCCACGTCCCACGCCCTCAACGTGCTGCTCGATGCCGGTATGGTCATGGTGGCCCGCCGCAGCGGGGCCGAGCGGCACTTCGACCTGCCGGAGCGGGTGGTGCCGGCCCGCCTGCGGCAGCCCCTGGAGGGCGAGGACGCCGACGCGCGGCGCTTCGACAAGTACCTGCGAGCTGTCCGCATCATCGATGCGAGCAACCCGCGTCTCGGCTGGATGCACATCACCGGCGAGCGCGGAACCGTTCCCGTCGCCGAGCGGCGGCGGGCGATCGAGGAGCGGGTCCGGCGCGGCTGGCTGGAGCCGCTTGAGATCGAGGGCGTCACCCGGACGTACTACATGCTGGCCGAGGACCGCCTTGAGGCTCGGGCGGCGGAAGGCTCGGTGCGCTTCCTGCCGCCCCTGGACAACCTCCTCTGGAGCCGGCAGCGGCTGGCCGACCTGTTCGGCTTCGATTACACCTGGGAGGTCTACACCCCGGCCCAAAAGCGCCGCTTCGGCCACTACACGATGCCGATCCTGAAGGGCGACCGGCTGATCGGCCGGATCGACCCGCGCCTGGACCGGAGGACCGGCACCCTGGTCATCAACCTGCTGCACCTGGAGAAGGGTGTTCACCGCACCAAGGCGCTGGGTGCCGCGATCGAGGCCTTTGCCCACCGGCTCGGGGCCCGCGACGTCGCCATGGGCGCGCCGTAGCCGGCCCCGCGGCCGGCCCGGGCGCGACAGGGACGGCCGCGCTGGCGAAGAATCCGTCCCAGGGGGACGCACCCACGCGCGGAACCGGATCGGGCGTGGGTGCGCGCAGGGGGAACGCGGCCCTCTGCGGACGGGCAGGTGCATGCGGACCCATGCCGGACGGCCGCCTCCCCGCGGAGGGCCGTGCCAGCCGGCCGCGGGAGCTGTGCCTGCCCGGCCCGGCGGCGGCAATGCGTGCCTGCCCGGGCGTGCACGGCCAGGGGGACAGGCCGTGCCGGGCGCGGTCGCGGATCGCTGAAGAGGAGAACGGGCTGTGTACACGCAGATCCTGACACCGGTGGACGGCAGCGGACCGTCGGAGGCGGCGCTGCGCCATGCCGTGCGGCTCGCCAAGGAGCAGGGCGCCCGTATGCGGATCGTACACGTCATCCAGGATCCGTACTGGTATTACGCGGCTGGGGACGTCTCGGGCGTCGACATCGCGGCCATCGAGCGCGCGTGGCGGGAGACCGGCCGCGCCGTCCTGGAGGCCTCCGCCGCCATCGCGCGGGAAGGCGGTGCGGACCCGGAGCTGGCCCTGCTCGAGGAGCCCGGGCGAGCCACCTGCGATGCGCTCGTGGACGAGGCGTCGCGGTGGGGGGCAGACCTGATCGTCATGGGCACCAACGGCCGCCACGGGGTCGAGCACCTCCTGCTGGGCAGCGTGGCGGAAGGGGTGGTCCGCCTCACGACGGTTCCGGTCCTGCTGCTGCGGACCGGCCACGAGGGCCGCCGGGCCCATGCGTGACCCCCGCGGCAGGTGGCGCAGGGCCGCGCCGGGCGCAGCCGGCATGCCCGGCCTGTCCCGGGGCCGGCCCGGACCCGCGGTCGGCACCCGGGTGAGCCATGACGCCTGACGCGAACCGAGCGGCGTCCGCGACGCCCCCGCCGCCGTCCCAGGCGACCGGGGCGGCCCCGGACGGTCTATCGTCCGCCGAGGCGGAGGCCAGGCTGCGGCGCTACGGTCCCAACGCCGTCCAGGAGGAGGCTCGGCACCCGTGGCGTGACTTCCTGGCCAAGTTCTGGGCACCGGTCCCCTGGATGCTCGAGCTGACCATTGTGCTGGAGGCGTTGCAGCGCAAGTGGCTCGAGGGCGCGCTCATCGGGGTGCTCCTGGTGCTCAACGCCGTGGTGGCCCGCGCCCAGGAGGGCCGGGCGCAGTCGGCGCTGGCGCTGCTCCGCAGCCGTCTGGTTGTCACCGCCCGCGTGAGGCGCGACGGAAGCTGGACGGCGCTGCCGGCGGAGGCTCTGGTGCCGGGAGATGCCGTTCACCTGCGCATGGGCGATCTGGTGCCGGCCGACGTGCGCGTGAGCGACGGCCACCTGGCGGTCGACCAGTCCTCCCTCACGGGAGAGGCGCTTCCGGTCGACGTCGATGCCGGCGGGCTCGTGTACGCGGCGGCGGTGATTAAGCGCGGCGAGGCCACGGGCACGGTGGAGGCGACGGGCGGCCGGACGTACTTCGGCCGCACCGCCGAGTTGGTGCGGACCGCCCGCAGCACCAGCCGGCTGGAGGGCGTCGTGCTGGGGATCGTCCGCTACCTGGTGTCCCTCGACCTGCTCGTCCTGGTGGCGGTGGTGGCCTTCGGCCTGTTCAGCGGCCACGGCGCCGCCCAGATCGTGCCCTTCGCCCTGGTCGTGCTGCTGGCCTCCGTCCCCGTGGCGCTGCAGGCCACCTTCACCCTCGCCACGGCGGTGGGCGCGACCGACCTGGCGCACAGCGGGGTGCTGGCGACCCACCTCGCCGCCGTGGAGGAGGCCGCCGGCATGGACGTGCTCTGCTCGGACAAGACCGGTACCCTCACCACCAATCAGCTGGCGGTGTCCAGCCTGCACCCGTATGCCCCGGCCGACGAGGAGGAGTTGCTGCGTCTGGCCGTGGCGGCGTGCGAGCAGGCCAGCCTCGACCCCATCGACGTCGCGATCCTGGCCGCCTGGCGCGCCAGGGCCCATGCCGGCCCCGCCGACCGGCGCCTGTCGTTCTCGCCCTTCGAGCCGGCCACCAAGTGCACCGAAGCCACCATCGAGCGCGATGGACAGCACCTGCACGTGGTCATGGGCGCCCCTCAGGTGATCCTGCAGCGTTCGCAGGCGGCCGCCGGGCCGGCAGGTGTGGCGGAGGACGTGGAGGCCCTGGCCGCGGGGGGGCTGCGCGCCCTGGCCGTGGCCGCCGGACCGGAAGACGGCCTGCGGGTGATCGGGCTGGTCGGCCTGGAGGACCCGCTCAGGCCGGACTCGGCGACCGCGGTACGCCGTCTGCAAGAGCTCGGCGTGCGGGCCGTCATGGTCACCGGCGACGGCCCGGCCACGGCCCGGGCCATCGGCGCGCAGGTGGGCATCGGCACCCGCGTCGCCCCGCCCGAAACGCTGCGCACGGCAGCGGACGGCGCCATCCGCGACTATGACGTCTTCGCCGGGGTCCTGCCGGAGGACAAGTTCGCCCTGGCGCAGGCGCTGCAGCGGGCGGGGCACGTCGTCGGCATGACGGGCGACGGGGTGAACGACGCGCCGGCTTTGCGGCAGGCGGATGTCGGTGTGGCCGTCGCATCCGCGACGGACGTCGCCAAGGCCGCCGCCAGCCTGGTGCTGACGCGGCCTGGGCTGTCGGACCTGCCCGAGGTCGTCACCAGCAGCCGGCGCATCTACCAGCGCATGCTCACCTACAGCCTGAACACCAGCGTGCGCAAGCTCGCCCTGCCCCTCTTCCTTGGGCTGGCCCTCATGATCTGGGGCATCTACGTCAGCACGCCCCGCCTGATGGTGCTCCTGCTCTTCGCCAACGACTTCGTCACGATGGCCATCGCCACCGATCGCACCGCCGCAAGCCGGCAACCCGACCGCTGGTCGCTGCGGCCGCTGATGCTGGAGGCCCTGTCGCTCGCCGTCCCCCTCCTCGCGGTCTCCCTGGTACTCACCTGGGTCCTGCTCGCTCGCTCCGACCTGGACACCGCCCAGCTCCAGACCGCCGTCTTCGTATGGCTGGTGCTCACCGGCCAGGCCACGGTCTACCAGGTGCGGGAGCGGCGGGCCTTCTGGCATACACGACCCAGCCGGTGGCTGCTGGTCAGCACCGTCGGTGCGCTTGCCGGCGCGATGGTGCTCGCCGGGGCCGGATGGCTGATGGCTCCGCTGTCCTGGAACTGGTTGCTGGTCCTTCTCGGCCTGGGGGTCCTCTACCTCGCGGCGGTCGACAGATTGAAGACCGTGCTGCTGGCCGGCCTCGGGACCCTGTGACGCTCGCGCCGCGGGTGGCGCTGCGCGCGGCCCGGCACCCGCCGGCCGGGGCGCATGCCGGCGGCACGCCACACCCACGCCCACGCCCCTGCCGATCTCGGCCAGCCGGCGCACCGCACAGGCGGCCGGCATCCCGAGGCGGTAACCGAACTCAGGCGTGCAGGACCGGCCGGTCGCGGGCGAGCGCCGGGGTGCGGGCGACGAGGTCGGCCATGTGCGTCGCACCCCCGGCCGCATGCTCCGCCACCGCCCAGGGAGCCGCAATCCGCAAGCGGCCCAGTTGCCAGCCGCACAGGACCTTTCGGGACACGATCCCGTATGGAGGCCTCCATTGCACGATCGGAACTGGGGGAGCCCTCTGTGAACATTCGCCCTGCGCATCCGGACGACATCGCCGCGATCCGCCGCCTGGTGGCCGCCGCCTACGCCCCATATGAGGCCCGCATCGGCCGGCCCCCCGCGCCTGTCGCCGCCGACTACGAGGCGCTCGTCGCGCGGGGTGTGGTGCACGTGGCGACGGAGGGCTCAGCCCTGATCGGCGTGCTGGTGGCCTGGCCCGGCCATGTGGAGAACGTGGCCGTCGAGCCCGCGCACCAGGGACGCGGGGCGGGCCGCGCCCTGCTGGCCCTTGCCGAGCGGATGGCCGTGGCCGCCGGCCTGCGGGAGGTCCGCCTCTACACGAACGAGGCCATGACCGAGAACCTGGCCATGTACGCGCGGCTCGGGTACGTGGAGACGGAGCGGCGGGAGGATGGGGGCTACCGCCGCGTGTTCTTCCGCAAGGAGGTGCACCCGCCCAGGGCCCTCGTCACGGGCGGCACCCGGGGCATCGGCCTCGCCATCGCCCGTCGCCTGGCCAGCGACGGCGCGCAGGTGGTCGTCACCGCCCGGCACCCGCCGGCCGAAGAACCCGACCACGGCATCACCTATGTAAACGCGGACGTAACGGACGAGACGTCCATGGGCGGGGCCGTGCCCGCCGCAGGGCTGGACTGGCTGGTCTGCAACGCCGGCACCGGTTTGGTGCAGCCGCTGGCCGAGACGAGCCTCGCCGAGTTCGACCGCGTCTGGCGCGTCAACGTGCGCGGCTGCCTCCTCACCGTTCAGGCGTGCCTCCCGGCCCTCCGCCGCAGCGCGCGCGCCGCCGTCGTCCTGATCGCCTCCGACGCCGGCGTCCTCGGTGAGCCGGAGACCGGCGCGTACAGCGTCAGCAAGGCCGCCGTGATCATGCTGGGCAAGATGCTGGCCTGCGACCTCGGGCCCGCCGGCATCCGGGTCAACGTGCTGGCGCCTGGCGACACCGTGCCCGGCATGCGCGAGATGCTGCGCCCGGGCCAGGCCGTGCGCCCGCCCGACGACTGGCGCACATGGCCGCAGCCGCCGCTCGGCCGTTACGGTCGAGGCGATGAGGTGGCGGCGGCCACCGCCTTCCTGCTGTCGGAGGAGGCATCGTTCTGCAACGGCTCGGTGCTCCTGGTGGACGGGGGTAGCCGCGCAGGGCGAACGTCTGTGCTATAGTCGGTGATGAGCGGATCTCGCGTACGCCACGGCAGCCGAATACGTGAAGTACGGCAGCGCCAAGCGGCGCTTCCGCCAGGGAGATATCCTGCTGGCGCGGATCATGCCCAGTTTGGCCAACAAGAAGATGGCGCTGGTCACCCAGGACGTCGCGCGAGCCGTCGCCTCAACGGAGTTTTACGTCCTACGCGCGAGACCCGATTCACGTCTGAACTGGTACTACCTCTTCAAGGCGTTGCGCTCGGATGACTTCACTCGGCAAGCTGTCGCCGGGGTGACCGGCGCCACTGGCCGCCAGCGGCTGTCGTCGGAGCGGCTCCGCACACTTCAGATCCCCGTGGCGCCCGCGGAGCTCCAGGCCCGGATCGGCCAGGCGGTTGAAGCCGAATGCGCTCAGTGGGCACTGGCCGAAGAGTACGCCCGGCGTGCAGAGGACGAAGCCACCCCGGTCCTGGGCGCGACAACCGTGCGGACGGCCGGTCCAGCGAGTCAAGCCCACCGGAGGCGGCCAGCGGACATATAGAGGCGATCCGAGTCCCTGACAGGCATGTGCCGGCGTTGAGGACATCGCAGTGGCGACGTGGCGGTCACCGCCGCTGGCTCCTCGCCCCGCACGCCACAGGCCCACCGGTCTGGTGCCTGCGGTGCCGAGTCCAGGGCGCGGTCGCATAAGGTGCAACGGTTGCCGGTGTCGCGGTCGCCGCGGCCATGTCCGCCACCGCTCGATGTCCGTTCGGCGTGGCATACCACCCGCCACGACGCAGGAGCCGCCCCCCGCCGGCGGGAACCCTGTCGGACGAGTGGGGGACGAGTATCGTGGCTGACGACACATACGTCCGCGTGGTGCCGGGCAAGGTAGCCGAGGTCGTGATCCAGCGGCCCGAGGTGCGCAACATCCTCAACACGCCGACCGTCCGGCAGTTGACCGAAGCCTTCCGCCAGCTGGCCGCCGACCGCGCCACGCAGGCGATCCTGCTCTACGGGGCGGGGGACCGGGCATTCTGTGCCGGCGCCGACCTGCGCGAGGTTCTTGACGCCAGGGGCACCGACGCCGCCCGCGCCTACTTCGGCGGGCTCGCCGATCTCTTCGAGCTGATGGGCCGCGTGCCGCAGCCGATCGTGGCCGCCGTGCGCGGCCATGCCCTGGGCGGCGGCTGCGGCCTGGCCGTGGCCGCGGACGTGACGATCGCGGCGGACGATGCCGTGTTCGGTCTGCCGGAGGTCCGGGTGGGCCTGTTCCCCATGGTGGTGCTGGGTCCAATCCTGCGCTCGGTGGCCCGCAAGCAGGTGGTCGAGATGGCCTTCACCGGCGGGAGCCTGCCGGCCGCGGCGGCGCGGGAGGCCGGCTTCTGCAGCCGTGTGGTGCCGGCCGCCGCGCTGCTCGACGAGGCGCGCGCGATCGCGAACGCGATCGCGTCACAGAGCCCCGCTGTGCTGTCCCTTGGCAAGACGGGGCTGCGTGGGACGGATGCGATGCCCATGGGCCCACAGCTCGGCTACCTGCGCGACCTGAGCGCCATGGTGGCCATGCTGGAGGATAGCCGCGAGGGCATGACGGCGTTCCTGGAGAAGCGGCCGCCCGCCTGGCGCGGGGCGTGACGCGGGACGGGCGCGGCGCGCACGACGCATATGGCGTAAGGTGTTAAGGCGCAGGGCCTGGTACGCCAGGGGAGTCGGATCGGGGGAGGGAGGCGCCGCCATGTGGAGCATCACGCCCGCGGCGGCCGAGGACGCGGAGTCGATCCTTACGGTGCAGCGGGAGGCCTTCGCCGCGAATCAGCGGAGCTACGAGTCGCCGCTGCCGCAGCTGCGCGAGAGCGTTGACGACGTGCGGTCGGCGATCGCCGCCGGCGGCACGTTCGTGGCGCGCCAGGCCGGCGAGGTGATCGGCGCCGTGCGCGTGCATGTGGGCGGCGGCGGGGGCGAGGCCGAGGTTTCGCACCTGGCTGTGCTGCCCG
>JAJYVM010000050.1 GCA_021792015.1 Bacillota bacterium
GGGCCGGACCACCTTCTCGAACCAGAGGTCGAGGGCGTAGTGCAGGTAGACGTTCGCGAGCAAGGGCGAGAGCGGTCCCCCTTGGGGCGTGCCCTCTTCCGGGTGCGTCACGATGCCTTTGTCGCAGGTCCCCGCCTTCAGCCACTTGCGGATCAGGCGCAGGATCCACGGGTCGCCGACCTTGAGCTCCAGCATGCGCAGCAGCCAGTCGTGGTCGATGTGGTCGAAGTAGCCGCGGATGTCGGCCTCCAGCACATACTGTGCTTCGCCGTCCATCACGGTGGTGCGTATCTGACGCAGTGCATCGTGCGCCCGTCGACCCGGCCGGAATCCGAAGGAGCACCCCCGGAAGATCGGCTCGTAGATGGCCCCCAAGATGCGGGCGACGGCCGCTTGCAGCAGCCTGTCCTCGACCGTGGGGATACCGAGCGGCCGGAGCTTCACCGGGTTGCCAGCCTTCGGGATATACGTCCGGCGGACGTAAGGCGCATCGTAGGCGCCGCGCTTCATCCGCTCCACCAGGTCCGCGACGTGGGCATCCACGTCCTGAGCGTACTCGGCCATGCTGACTCGATCGACGCCAGGGGCACCGTGTTGGTTCATCCGGACGAAGGTTTCTTTTAGCATCTCTTCTGACAGGTGATGGGCCAGGGCGGTGAACCGCTCGCGCGGCTTCGCCTTGGCCTTTTCGGCGATGCGTTCCAGCCCCGCGGACAATCGTGGTCCTCCTCTGCGTGAGGCGATTTGCTTGGCTGAAGCGCTGAGACCGTGTCCCTCCTTCCCCCTGCGCGCGGCTTTCCCACGCTCTGAGTACTATGAGGGGCTCCGACTCCTCCCGGCGCATCTGCCGCCCTTTGGCACAGCCTTTGGGTGGGGCATACGCTTCCGCGACGCCGGGAGGTCTCCCGTGTTCCGACCGTGCGACTTTCCGCCATGCCGCGCTCTTAGGCCCCGCCGGGGTCTCCGGCGACCTTGCCTTGTCGGTCGCCTACTGTTGCCTTCCGGGATTCCGAAGCCCGTCGGCCCCCGGTCGTCGTCTTTACGAGGCTGGATCGCTTCGCCCTTGCGGGCTGCGGCCTGGTCGTCGCGCTGCCTACGCTTGACCCGTGCCCTCGCGGGCACGCGCCCAAGGCTCGCTCCGCCGCGGGTGGCTGGCCCTTACGGCGGCGGGAATCTCACCCGCTTCCCACGGTCAGCTTTCACGGCGCACTCGGCATGTTGCCCCAGGAACCGCTAAACCCGGGCCTTCACCCGGGCACGCCATTCAGCTTGACCAAAACCGCGCCCGACTCCGACGGCTGCCACCAGCCGCTACACGAAGTAATACCACGACGCCGCCGCGCCGTAGGTGATGGCCGTGTGGTGGACCAGCACGAGGGCGACCAGCCCAGCCCCGAGGTAGTCGAGGTGGTGCAGGCGCGCGGAACCTGGCTGGATGGCCGGCCCCGCCAGACCCGCGTCCGCCCTCGCCTCCGGCGCGGGAGCCGCGGTCACCACGGCGGCCCAACCCCTTCATGCGCGCGGCTGGCGCCGACCCTCCCGGCGCGCCTTCGCGGTCACACGCACTGGGCCCGCGGCCGGAGTGGCCGGGATGCGGGGTGGGCGTGCAAGCCGCGCGACGGGCAGCCGGGCGCCGAAACGGCGCCGCGAGCATCACCGCCGCCTGCCGGAGGCCGGGCCGGCGTCCCCGGGCGAGGGCGGGTGCGGCACCCCGTCGCGGGGGCAGCGCCAGTCGTGCACCCCATCCGGCGCCGCCCGCCAGCAGGGCCCCAACCCGTCAGCCACGCCGTGCGGGCTTTCTCGGCGGGCGGGGTGCCGGTCGGTCCAGGCGCGCGATCCGCTGCAGGTCGGCGAGCTCGCCCCGCGTGCGCGCGTCGGGCGCCCGCACCTTGAGCGGCAGCACCGAGGGCGCCTCGGCCAGGATGCGGCAGGAGTCGTGCAGCGCCGCGGCCCGCGGCGCCTCCGAGGCGGCGAAGACGCCGGCGACCAGGCCCGCCTCCAGCCGCTCGGCCGTGGCGGCCCAGTCCACCGATCCGCTGCCGCGCACGGCGGCCTCGACGCCCACCGCGCGCAGCCCGGCCAGCACGGCGCGCTGGGCGCGGTCCCCGGCCCGCCGCGCCTGCTCGTCCTCGCGCAGCACCCAGAGCATGTGCCAGGCGGCGCTGGCGTAGGCCGTCAGCGACACCAGCAGCAGCACGACGCCGAGGCCGTAGGGGCGGATGGCCAGGGCGCCCGCCGGCTGGCGCAGCAGCGCGTCGCCCACGGCGAACCCGAGGTAGGCCGCGCCGAGGACCGCGCACGTCCACCACCCGGCCGCGCGGAAGGCCGCCGGCAGCACCAGGGGCCGGCCGGTCGCCATCCAGAGCTGTGCCGCCGCGACCCCGGCGGCGAGAAGCAGGCCCATCCCGAAGAGCATGGACTCCGCCACAGCCCCCACCCCTTGTGGCAGCGGCTTCGCGCCGGCGGGCCGGGGAACCTGCCGCGGCCGCGCGGCGTCCTGTATGGTGGAGCGGGGTGACTCATTGCGCCATGGCACTCACAGTGGGCGATCCGGCACCGTCCCTACAGATCGGCGACTTCGACCTCTCGGCCCTGCGCGGCCGGACGGCAGCCGTGCTCTATGGTATGCGGGACTTCGGCTGACTGCAGTGTCAGGGCCACGTCCGCCAGTTGGCGGCGCGGGCCGGCGAGCTGAAGCGCCTTGGGGCCGAGGTCTACATCATCGGGCCGGGCTCGGACGAGCGCGCAGCTCAGCTGCGGCAGCGGCTGGGGGTATCGGTCCCCATCCTGGCCGACCCAACGGGCGCAAACCTCGACGCCCTGGGCCTGACGCGGGTCCTCGGCCCCTTCCGGTCCTCGGGCTCTGTGGTGGTGGACCGCGAGGGCAGGGTGCTGTATGCGCTGCGCACGGCCAACCCGAGCGCGGCCCTGCGGCTGCCGGCGATTCTCGGCGCCCTGGGCGGGGCCGGATGAAGGCGGCGGCCGCCGCCATTGCCCTCACACTCCTGCTTGCGGCCGGCTGCGGGGCGGCGCCGGCGGCGCCGCCCACCATCACCGCATCCGTCAAGGACGTGCACTCGACCCAGCCGCCCTACAGCGCGACCCTGCACCTGCCCACGCTGACCTGGAGCGGCCATGCGAGCATCGCCGACAAGGTCAACACCGCCGTCGACGCCTGGGCGTCCGACCAGGTCGCCACCTTCGGCGCGCGCGTGGCGCAGGACCTGGACAGCGCCAGGAACCTGCCGGCCTCGCTGCCCCAGAGCAGCATGACCATCACCTACAAGGTGGCGCGGGTCAGCGCGGGCGTGCTCTCCTACAGCTTCGAGCTGGAGCCCTACGTGCGCGGCGCCGCCCACCCCGAGCAGAACCCGGCCGGCCTGACCTTCAACCTGAAGGACGGCGGCGCATACACCCTCCCCGGGCTGTTCAAGCCGGGCGCCGCCTACCTGCCGGTGCTGGCCAAGGCGGCGGGCAGCGGCCTGGCCGCCTTCCACCCGGCCGGCGCCCGCTGCTACCTCGGCAAGGGCCCGGCGGCCACCGCCGACCAGTTCGCCGCCTGGTGGCTGAGCACTGGGGGCCTGGTGCTCGCCTTCCCCGCCGGGGTGTACACGGCCAGCTACTGCGGCCCGCCGGCGGTGACGGTGCCGCCGAGCCAACTGAAGGGCATCGCCGCGCCGGGATCGCCCCTGTGACGCTGCGGGCGCTGACGCCGGCCGACGCGGCCGGCTACCGCGCGCTGCGGGCCAGCTCGCTGGCGGAGTCGCCGGCCGCCTTCTCACGCGCAGAGGCCGAGTCCGAGGCGGTGCTCGCCGCCCGGTTCGGCGAGGCCGCCGGCGGCTTCACCCTGGGTGCCTTGGCCGAGGGCGGCGAGCTGGCGGGGTTCGTCTCGTTCACGCGCGAGCGCGGCGAGAAGGTGGCGCACAAGGGGTTCTTGACGGGGAGGTACGTGGCGCCGCCGTGGCGCGGCCGGGACATCGGGCGCCGGCTGTACGCGGAGCTTGTCGGGCGCGTGCGCGCCCTCTCGGGAATCTCGCAGCTGACCCCAGGCGTGACGGCGGCGAGCCCGCCCGCCGGGGCCCTCTACCTCAGCCTGGGCTTTCGGCCGCATGGGTTGGAGCCCCGCGCCCTGCGGGTCGGCGGCCGCTACCTCGACGAGGAGCTGATGGTGCTGGAGCTGGACGCAAGGCACCCGTAAGGGTCGCGGTACAATGGACCTGTGGACAGACACCGCAATGGGCAACTGCAGCTGCCGGAGGCGGCCGGGGACCCAGCCGTGGACCTGGCGGCCGCGCCGGCCGACGAGGCGATCGCGGTCGACGAGGCCGGTGAGGAGGGCGACCCGCGCGCCAGGCGCCTGCGTGCCCTCCTGCACACCCAGCCCGTGCACGCCCTGGAGCTCAACAAGGGCAGCCGCGGCAAGGACAAGTACGAGCCCTACGACCTGATCGTCCTCCAGCTCGAAGCCATCGATTACATCACCGACAACATGGATCCGCAGCGCGGCGTGCCGGACGAGGCCGTTCGCTCCCACCTGGCGCGGCTGGCGGCCGAGATGGCGCCACGCCGCCCTCGCTCGGAGCACCGCGAGATCGCCGCCGTGGTCCTGAGCGCACTCGAGAACGAGGGCCAGGGCCGGTTTCTGATCGGGTACAGCGACCCCGCCCATCCCGGCGTGCGGCTGCGGACGGATGTCGAATTGGTGCGTGCCGTCCAAGGCGAGGACGGCGGCGTGGAGCTGCGGGCCACACCCCAGGCGATCAACCTGCTGCTCGACGCCCTGGACCATGACATCGAGAGCGCCGAGGACGCCATGGCCGTCATGTTCAGGGTGCAGTTCGAGCGCGGCCGCCTCAGCAAGGCCGCCGCCCACGCCCAGACCATGCGCCGCCTCTCAATCTCGTACCGCGAGCAGATCCAGGACTTCCTGGCCGCCGCCGCCCGCGACATCTCGCGCGTCGATTGGTCCGGCGAGGGCATGGCCACCATCGACCGGGCCTACGCGCATCTGGAAACCCGCCTGCGCGAGGACGATGCGACGATGGCCAGGGTTGCGGACCAGCACGATGCCACCGACGACCCGGAGCGCCGCGGCCGGCTGGCTGAGATCCTGACCCTGCTGCAGGACTGCAACCACCGGCACCGCGAGCTGCACACCCATCTCATGACGGCGCGCCACGACCTGCGCGCGCACCACGCGCAGCAGCGGCTGGCCGCCCCGTCCGGCCTCGGTCTGGTGGACGTGCACGCGGAGGTGCTGCAGCCGGCGCTCCAGCTCGCCGCCTGGCAGGTGGTGGCCGTGCTTGAGCGGGTGGCGGGCGGTGTGGTGCCGCCGCAGGTGCCCGCCGTCGTGGATCTGTTCGGCCTCTCCGCCTACCTTTGGCGACCGCTGGTGGAGCGGAAGCCAACCCTTGCGCCCGTCGAGGAGGCCGACCTCGAAGACGAGGTGCAGCCGCCCCCGCGGTTTCCGGCGGAGGCCGTCGCCGCGGCGCGTGCCGTCCTGGCCGGCGTCCGCGGCGAGCAGTCGCTCGGCGAGCTGCTGGCCAGCGTGGCGGCAGGCGGGCTTCCCCGGGCCACCGACGACCTTGTGGCCATCGGTGCCCTGGAGGCCTTCATGACCGACGGCCAGGACGACGCACCCGATTCCCGCGCGGACGGAGCGTCCTGGCATCTCGTGCCCTCCACCCTGCGCGCGGCGCGCACCGGCGGGCGACTGGCGGCGGATCGCTTTTTCGGCGACGACCTCGTCCTGCGGCAGGCCCGGCCGTGAGCGAGGACGATCTGCGCGAGGCGGCCCGCCTGCTGGCCTATACGCTGCAGCCCAGGGCGTACGCGGCGCAGCATCGGGGGTACGCCGAGCTGCTGGCGCGCTATCGCACGGACGCCCAGTTCCGCGCAGGCTTTCACGCCCTCGCGGAAGGCCTCGAGCTGGTCGTCCTGGAGGACTCGCCGCGTGGCCTGCTGGTCGGGGCGCGGCCCGACTCCGTCTTCGCCTTCCGCCTCGCCGAGTACCGCAAAGGCGCCACGCTTGAGCAACGCGTCCTCAGGGGCCTGATCATTCTCGGCATCGCGGCCTACTGCTACCCGACCCGCCGCCACCTGGAGGAGACGGGCATGCCGGTCTTCCAGGCCAAGGACGTCGATGACTTTCTGCGCGGTGCCTGCGAGCAGCTGCGCAAGGAGGCGGGCGATGCGATCGCCATGCCGGACGAGCCGGACCTGGCCATGGCCTGGCAGATCTACCTCAGCCAGCCGGCCGTGAAGGCCGGCGAGCGCCGGTCCCGCAGCGCCACCGTGCACCTGATCGAGCAGATGCTCGACGACATGGTCCTCTGGGGCTTGGTGCGGGAGGAGGCCGACGCGGGCAAGGTCCGCCAGTTCCGCGCGCTGCCGCGCTTCCGGGCGCAGGTGCGGGAGATGGGCGCCCAGCACGGGCTCCGCGAGCTGGCACGGATCCGTGCGGAGCAGGCGGGGGCCTCCGCCTGATGCTTAAGCTGGAGCGCCTGCGCTTCATCAATATCGGCGCGCCGGACTGCCGCATGCACGACCTCTCCATCTCGACGGTCGACGAGCGCGGCGAGCCCGTCGACACGGTCCTTTGGCTGCGAAACGGGGGTGGCAAGACCGCCATCCTCGGCCTGTTCTTCGCCCACCTGCTGCCCGACGCCCGGGAGTTCCTCAAGGGCAAAAAGGACAACGCCAAGTTCACGGACCATGTGCTGGAGGGCGACACCAGCTATATCCTGGCCAGCTGGGCCGGCGAGCCCGCCTCGCTCAACCTGCTCGACGACGCTCGCCCCCGCCTGGTGACCGGCCGAGTCGTCGAGCGCAGGGCGGGGTTGCCCGGCGGCAGTCTTCCCGGCTTCATGTTCACGTTCCGCCCCGTTCCCGGCGTCCTGGATGTCGACACCGTGCCCTGGCAACTCGGCGGCCGGCGCCTCACGCTGTCGGCCTTCGAGGCCGAGATGCACCGCCTCGGCCGGGACCACCGCGAGATCGAGTTCACCCTCACCGAGCGCCAGAGCCAATGGGCCGCCCACCTGCAGGCCGTTGGCCTCGACCCGCAGGTCTTCCGCTACCAGCGGCAGATGAACGCCGGTGAGGCGGAGGCGGCGGCCGGCTTCATGCAGTTCCGCACCTCGGACGACTTTGTGGACTTCCTGCTCGGGGTCGTGACGCCGGCGGAGCACCTGGAGACGTTGGAGGAGCAGATCCGCAAGTATGCGGAGAAGCTGAGCCGGCTGCCCGAGTGGCAGCGGGAGCAGGAGCTGATCGAACGGGCGCTGCCACTCCTGGGCCGCCATGCGGGCCATCTGCGCCAGAAGGAGGATCTGGAGCGGGAGCGGACCGAGACGGAAGAGGCCGCGGCCCGGCTCGGTCAACAGCTGGCCGCGGGTGTGAGCGAGTCGACCGCGTTGGTGAAACAGGCAGAGGAGGAGCTTGCCCGTCTCGAGGCCGACGGGCAGCGGGTGCGCGCCAGGCGCGAGGACATTCAGGCCAGGATGCGGGAAGTCGAGTACCGGCAGGCAGGCCTGGCCGAGGTGTCGGCGGAGTCGCAGCTGCGCGTGGCGGAGGCGACGCTGGACCAGACGCGCCAGGAGCTCGAAGCCTGGCACCTTTCCGAGCCGCTGGCCCGCCAGCACCAGCTCCTGGCACGGCGCGCCCACCTGACCCGGCTCCTCGAGGTCAACCGCCAGGACGCCGCCCCAATCCTGCGCGAGCTCGAGCAGACAGGATCGGCCCTCCGCGCGGCCCGGCTGGCGGCGGCAGCGACGGCGCAAGCCGCGGCAGACCAGACGGAGGACGAGGCCGGAGCCCTCCGTCTCGCGGCCGAGGCGTGCGCCCGGGCGGCGGAGCGGCTGCGCCAGGAGGCGGCGGACCTGCGGCGCCGCGTCGAGACCGCACGGCAGGCCCTCGGCAACCTCAACCGCAGCCGGGGCAGCCTGCGCACCGACGGCGACCTTCGGCCCGGCGAGGCGGCGGAGGCGGCTGCCGCGCGGTGGGCGCAGGAGCAAGACCGGTCGCGGGAACGGCTCGGTGAAGCGGAGGCCACCCTTGCCGCCCTGGCGGACGAGGCCGCGGAGCTGCGGGAGCGCGAGGTCTTCTGGTCGGCACAGGTCGCGGCCAAGGGGCGCGACATCGCCGAGCTCGGCCGGCGGCTGGTCGACATCGAGCGCGCGTGCCGGACCCTCTGGAGCCACCCTGCGGTGCGCTCGGTCGTGGACGTGGACGAGCCCGACCTGTGGCGGCAGGGCGCCGCCATCGACCAGGCGCTGCAGCTGCGGTGGCTTGACACCGTCGACGAGCAGATGACCCTGCGCATCCGTACGGAGGAGGACCGGCGCACGTCTGCGGGGGTGGAGGCCCGCGGGACCCTGCCGCCGAGCCTCGATACCCAGGAGGGGCTCGACATCCTGCGCGCAGCCGGTATCCATTCCGCCTATCTGGGATGGGACTATCTGCGCAGCGTGCAGGACCCGGCGGTCGCGCGCGCGCTGCTGCTGGCGGCGCCCGAACTCGCGGGCGGCATCGTGCTCAACGACCCGGCACAGCTCGAGCCCGCGCGGCAAGCGCTGGACATGGCCGGGTTCCAGCCCGTGACCCTCATCGCGGTCGGTCTCGCCGAAGGCTTTCGGGACGGAGAGGCGGTACCCCACGCGTTCCTTGTGCCGCCCAAGCCCGGACTCTACGATCCGGCCGCGGCCGAGGCGGAGCGTGCGCGCGCGGAGGCGCGCCTGCAGCAGGCGGAAGGCCGGCGTGCGGCCCTTCAGTCGGAGGCCGAGTCCGCGGTGAGAGCCCGGGAGCTGCTGGCGAGCTTCCTGCGGGAATGGGCGCCGGGCGAGCCTGCGCGGCTCGCCAAGGCCATCGCCGTGCGGCAGGCTGAGGTCGCCGACTTGGAGCGGCACCAGGCACGGGCACAGGCCCGGACCGACGAGATTCGCCATCAGCGGGAGGGCCTCCAGCAGGAGCGCGACGCGTTGAATCGGCTGCTCGGCAGGGTCCCGGGCCTGCTGGCACGGCTCCGGGATCTGGCGAGCGCCGAGCAGGAGGAGCCAGGCTGGAGCGACCTCGTGGCCACGGGCTCGGCGGCGGCAGCCGCGCTTGACGAGCGCGCCGACCAGGAAGTCGCCCGGAGGGATGAGCATCTGCTCGAGCGAGACCGACGCCTCCGGGCGGCACAGCAGCAGCGCGGCGAGGCCCAGAGCCTCACCCGGGCAGCGGCTGGCCTGCCCGAGGTCGACTGCCCGGACGGGCTGCGCCAGCTGCCGCTGCAGGAGCTGAGCGAGCGGCACGGCAACCTGCAGAGTGCGTACGCGCAGCGCCTCGGCAGCGACGTCATCGGCGCAGAGCTGTCACGATTGGCGGACGACCTTGCCAAGCTGGAGCCAACCGTCCGGGCCGCGCCGGAAGACGTCCGCCGCCGTGCCGAAGAGCTCCTGGCCTCGCCCGCGGGCCAGGCTGACCAACTGCGCGTGCTGGCGGTGAGCGCCGCCAAGGAGCGGCACGAAAAAGCGGTTGCGGACGCGGCCCTCGCCGACCGGACCCTCGCTGACCGGAAGCGGGCGCGGGCAGAGGCCGAACGGATGCGCAGCCAGCCGCCGCGCCTGGATGTGGACGTCGATTCGCCCGCAGCGGCGGCGGAGATGCTGCGCGGCCTCGCAGAGGCGGATCGTGCGGCAGGCAGCGAGGAGAACAGCATCAACGCCCAGCATGGGGTGGTGGGTCCGCGCATTGCATCGGGTAGGGCTCGGGCGGCCAGGCTGCGGTCCGCCCTCAGGCTGGTCGGCACGGCGGTCGACGAAGGGGTCGAGGCACTGACGGCCGACGCGGCGTCATTTGCGGGCAGTGAAGACGAGGCGGACCGCGCGGCGGCCGACGTCACCACACATGCCAGGCAGCTCGTCCGGCAGCTTGAGGGCGCACGCAGCCAGGTGACCGAGTCCGGCGGCGAGTTGAGAAAGCTCGCCGAGCATGAGGTCTACCGGCAGAAGATGCCGGTCATCACGCTCCGCCTCGCCGAGCCCGGCGCCGGATCGCAGGCGGTGCAGGAGTTCGCCGCCGAGATGGAGCGTCGGCTGCCGGGCCTCCGGGCCGACATCGAAACGGCGCAGTCCGATCGCAGGATGGTGCTGATCGGCCTGACTCAGGCGGCACGCGACGGTTTCCGGGATCTTCGCCGCCTTGAGGATGCCTCCCGACTGCCGCAGGGCCTGGATGCCTGGTCCGGCGTGCCGTTCGTGCAGATCAATGTCGATCCGCCCCGGACCGCTGATGAGTGGGAGGCCCGGCTCGGAGCCGTGCTGCAGGTCTGGGTCGACCGGCAGGAGATCCCGGCCCACAGCGGCATCGCCATCCTGCGCCAAGCCGTTCGGGCGGCGAACGGCCGCGGGGCTGCGGCTGCCGCCGGTGAGGGCACCGCCGTACGCAGCTCCTTCCGGGTGACACTCCTGAAGCCCGACGCCGTCCTCACCACCCAGCGGTACGCGGTCGAGGCGATGAAGTTCTCCGAGGGTCAGGATCTGACGACGGCCATCCTGCTCTACTGCACCTTCATCAATCTCCGGGTCAATCGCAGCGGCGATCGGGGCGGTGCGGCCGGTGCCCTCTTCCTCGACAATCCGATCGGCAAGGCGTCGTTGGACAAGCTGATCGAGCTGCAGCGGCGGGTCGCCGAGATCATGAAGGTGCAGATCATCGCGACCACGGGGGTCAAGGACCGGGAGGCCATCTCGCACTACCCGAAGATCGTGGGGCTGCGTCCGGTGCGCACCCGCGATGCCCGGATGAAGTATGTGCAGCCTTCCGACGACCCCATGGACCTGGGTAGCCTCGATGCCGCCGAGTTGATCGTGAAACCGGCGCCATGAGGCTCTCGCGCACAGCCGCCGCAGTGGCGGACCGCCTCTGGGCATCCTCACGCCGCCGCGTCGGCATCGATCAGGTGCGGGATCTGCTGCTGGAGGTGGAGCCTCACCTCGCGCATGCGCCCGCACGGCGGGCACGCCTGCGCGAGCTGGTGGACGAGCTTGCGGCCGATGCCGTCGTGCGGCTGCCCCGAGGCAGGGCCCAGTACGACCGCGTCGAGCAGCCGCCCCTGCCCCGCTTTGTGGTCGTGGCCGCCCCCGCCCCGGTACGCTCGCGGCCGGACGCCGCCACACACCCCTGGCCGCCGGAGCTGCGCTGGGCGGCCACCCTGCGTCCGGCCCTCCGTGCGGACGAGATGGAGGTCCTGGAGGCCGTGCGCGCCTTCCTGGCTCAGGCCGGCGGCGGCCCCTTTGTGCCTGTGCAGGAACGCTCGCTGCAACTCTTCGGCGATGAGAAGCGCCTGGGGAAGCTGGCGGGGCAGCGCCTCTTCGAACCGGGGCGGCTCACCCTGAGCATGCTGAGGTGCCGGGAGGTGCATCCGCCTTTCGTCCATGCCAGGATCTCCGACCGGCCCGTCCTGCTGGTGTTGGAGAACAGCGCGACCTACGACACATTGTGCAGGCTCCTGGACGGCACCGGCCCGGTGGGCGCGGTGGCGTACGGTGCCGGCAAGCACTTCATCCTGTCCGTGGCGGCGGCGGGCCAGCTGAATCCGGTGCCGGGCCGCATCCTCTACTTTGGCGACATCGACCCCGACGGGCTGATGATCCCGGAGCGCGCCTCCGAAACGGCTGCGGCCCACGGCCTGCCACCCGTGGAGCCCGCCGGGGCGCTCTACGCACTCCTTCTGGCGGGTCAACCGGGCGATGGCGCCGACCCGCGGACGAGCTGGCTGCCGGAAGCGCTGCGCGGGCCCGCGGCCGCCCTGCTCAGGCACGGTCAGCGGCTGGCGCAGGAGCATGTGGGGCTCGATCGGCTGCTGGCGAACCCTGGGTGGCTGGACGGCCTGGAGCGCCAGATCAGATCCGCCGGGCCAGGCTCCAGCTGAACGGCCGCTCGATCAGCATGTGCGGGCCCTCGAAGCGCACCTCCGTGTCGGCGTCGTCGGCCGCGCGGAAGGCGGCGCCGCCGGAAGGCACCAGGTGGGCCGTCAGCGACGGGCCGCGGATGTCCAGCCCCTCCCCCGCCCGCGCGACCGTGACCAGGGCCTCGCCCTCGAGGTAGGTGCCGGGGACGCGCGCCAGCACGGCGGGATCGCCGGTCACCGCGACGGCCGGCTCGCGGCTGTTGCCGAGGACGGCCTCCGCCAACCGCCGCGTGAGGGATGCCGGCTCGAAGTTGCCGAGGTTCGTCAGCAGGATGATGGTCAGGCCGCCCTCGCGGAAGCGCGCGAAGAAGGTGGAGAAGCCGTTGATCCCGCCGGCGTGGTGCACGACGGGCGCGCCGCGGTAGGTGCCGAGCCGCCAGCCGAGGCCGTAGCCGACGCGCAGCCCGTCCGCCAGCACCAGCGGCTCCGCCATCCGCGCCTGCGTGGCGTGGTCCAGCAGCTCGCCGCGGCGCAGGGCGCGGTCCAGCCGCATCAGGTCATCCAGGGTCGAGCCCAGGGCCCCGGCCGCGTACGGCACCGTCATGCTGAGGTAGGGCGCGTTGGCGTATCCGCCCTCCGCCCGGCGGTACCCGGCGGCGCGGTGCGGCACCACGGGGTCGTTTCCGAGATAGCGGGTGGCGGTCATGCCGAGCGGCGCGAAGATGCGCGCCTGCAGGAAGTCGGCGTAGGCCACCCCTGCACAGGCCTCGATCACCCCGCCGAGCAGGGCGTAGCCGGAGTTGGAGTACCGGAAGTCGGTGCCCGGCAGGAAGTCGAGCGGCAGGTCGCGGAACTGGGCGAAGAGCTCGGCCGGGGTGTGGTCCTTCACGGCGAAATCCTGGTAAAGCCCCGGCAGGGCCGTGTAGTTCGGGATGCCGGAGCTATGCTGCAGCAGTTGGCGCAGGGTGACGTCGCGGCCGGGCGCGGGATAGTCGGGCAGGTGCTGCCCCAGGCGGTCGTCCAGGCGCAGCCGCCCTTCGGCCTCCAGCAGCAGGATCGCCGTCGCCGTGAACGACTTGGTGAGCGAGGCCAGCCGGAACACGGTGTCGGTGCCCGCGGGCCCCCGCCACTCGAGGTTCGCGAAGCCGTAGCCGCGGGCGTGGAGCGGCTCACCGTCGCGCACGACGGCCACGGCCGCGCCCGGCACCTCGACCTCGGCCATGACCGCATCGACCGCATCAAGCATCGGGGGTGAGCCTCCTTGACCCTGGAGACGGAGCGCCTGCTTCTGCGCCCCCTGGAGGACGGCGACCTCGACGGCCTCATGGAGATCTTCTCCGACCCGGAGGCCATGCGCCACTATCCCGGAACGAAGACGCGGGAGGAGGGCGCGGCCTGGCTCGCCTGGTGCCAGGGGCTGTCCCCCTTCGGCCTGCACGCCGCCGTGCTGCGCGAGGACGGCACGCTCGCAGGCCAGTGCGGCCTGATCCCCCAGGAGGTCGACGGGGAGCGGGAGCTGGAGATCGGCTACCTGTTCATCCGGCGGCACTGGGGGAAGGGTCTGGCCACGGAGGCGGCCGCCGCCTGGCGCGACCATGGCTTCGCGCTGGGCCGCAGCCGCCTGATCTCCATCATCGACCCGGGCAACCAGCCCTCCATCCGCGTGGCGGAGCGGATCGGCATGCGCCTGCACCACGAGACGGAGAAGTTCGGCAAGCACGTGCGGATCTACGCCGTCGAGCGGCCGGCCGGAGGCGGCGGCTGAGCCGCCTCCCCTCCCGGCAGCCGCTGCGTCGCCGCAGGCCGGCCCGGGAACCGGTCCTGCCGCCGCGACGCGCATGCGGCGCGCGGCGCAAATCCGCAACTCCGGCGCCGGTGGGGAGCGCTGGTGCAGGGGTGCCAGGCGCCCCCTCGCTGCCAGCCCGCCCTGTCTCCGGAGCCGGCCGGACGCCGGCCCGGCCGCCACAACTCACATGCGGCGCAGGCCAGTCGTGTCGCCGCCGTGCCGACGCCCGACCCGGGATACGGACGTGGCGCGGCGCAGATCCCCTCGTCAAACCGCTGGCGACCGCCGCCATCGCCTGGCGCCGGGCTGTCCTGGCCCCTCCCCCGCCACCCTGCCACGGCGCGGCACAGACCCCTCCTATTGGTAGAAGGGCTGCACCTCGGCGTACCGGGCTTCCCAGGCCGGCAGGGGTTCGCCGTCCAGGTGCGCGGCCAGGCGGTCCAGGTGGGCGTGCGTGCCCGCCACGAAGCCGCGCGCGTTGC
>JAJYVM010000051.1 GCA_021792015.1 Bacillota bacterium
CGGGGCGGCGGGTGCGCGCTGCGAGGCGGGTGCGCGGGGGTGTCACGGATGGCGGCGCGGGGCGGCGGGTGCGTGCCGCGGGGGCGGCGCCAGGAGAGTCGAAAAGCGGCAGGCGTGGCACGGGCGGCCGCAGCGTACCGCCAGCGGCCTCGCGGGGGCCGGTGCGGTACCGCGGGCCGCAGGGCGCGCTCGCGATCTCCTCCATCACACCGGGCGCGCCGAGGTCGCGCCAAGCGAGAACCCGGCACCGGCTGCGCGCCCGCCGGCTCTGGCCACCGTAGATCAGCCAGGCCGGTCCGGCCGCGTCGCCGGCGATCTCAGGCCACTTCGCGAGGCCGGCCAGCATGTCGTGGGTCACGGTCTCGCCGGACTTGTCCTCGACTGGCGCCAGGGAGGCCCCGCGGTCGAGCAGAGCGCGTCGATCTCGTGGCCGCTGCGGTCGCGCCACAAGGACGTGTCGGGTGCGAGGCCGCGGTTATTTGGACTTTCAATCAGCCGAATGCGGTCAACGGTACCACGCCCACCCTTCGCTCCACCGCAGGTATCCATAAAAGCCATACGGCGCGTCGGGACCGGCGTCGATCGGACCCGCGACCCGCTCGGCCGGACCGCCGGCGACAGGCACCTCCCAGATCGCGTCGTTGCGGATATAGACGATGTGACTGCCGCCCGCGGACCACCGCGGGTCGTAGATCCCGGTGCCGGCGCTGCGCAGCGGGCGGGCGTCCTCACCGTTCGGGTCGACCAGCCAGAGCACGCGTGTCTTCAGCCACGCGGCCAGCTGCTGCGTCGCATAGGCCTGCGAGGCCGTGGCGCTGCAGGTCGCCTGCGGACAGCCGCCCCAGCCGCCAACGTTGCCCCGGCCGACGGCCTGCACCAGGGCGATCGTCTTCCCGCTGGGCGACCACGCCGGGTCCAGCGTGACCATGCCGGGGTTGCCGAACTGGGGTCCGTATGAACCGGCCTGGACGCCGGCTGCCCGGAGAAGGGCCGTGCAGCCGAGGCGTCCGGTGGGGTCGCAGGCGACGACGCCCTTGCCCGCCCAGATCCACCGGTTGACTCCCTCCACGACGGCGAGCGAGCCTCCCCCCGGCGACCACGACAGCCAAGCCGGATAGGTGAGCGTCTTGGGCAGCTGCGTGACGGCGCGTGTCGCCAGGTCGAGGATGCTCAGGGGAAGCCCATCGGCGGCGATGGAGGCCGAGTGGTCCGGGTCCACCCAGAAGGCGATTCGCCCGCCGTCCGGCGAGTAGCCCGCGATGATGAGCCCCGTCAGGGCGGGTGCGCGGTACTGGACCGTCGCGGCGCCCGTCCTGACCGCCACGGTCTCCAGCGTGTCGGCGCGCGTTCCGGCGGCGGTCACCGCGACGGCGACGGTGGTGCCGTCCGGCGACCATACCGGGCTGCCGACGTCCCGGCCGGCAAACGCGGTCGGCACCGGCGCCCCGGTGGGGGGCACGAGGTAGAGCCCGCCCGGCCCCGGTGAGGTGAGCGGGGTGGCCGCAAGCACGTCGGCGGTGGGCGACCAGGCGTAGCTCTCCCCCGAGGGGCCGAACCACGCCTGGCCGGCCGCACCCGGCACGGCATGCGCATCGCTCCCGTCGGCGCGAGTCAGCCAGAGCTGGCCACCCTGCGCGTACGGAGCGCCGGAGGCCCGCACAAAGGCCAGCCACTGGCCGTCGTGGGACCATTCGGGATGGATCGTGGTGCCCGAGTGCGTGATCTGCGTGACCGCTCCGCCGCGCATGACGTAAAGCAGCCCGTGCGACACGAAGGCCAGGCTGCCGAGGCCGCGGAAGGCGGCGGCGTTCCACGAGGGGGAGGTGGCCGTGGCCGGCGGCGGTAGCGAGGGCGTCGCCGTCGCGCCCAGCGTCGAGGCCGTGGCGGGCAGCCGCGGCGGCAGGTTCAGGAGCACGGCCGCGGCGGCGGCGGCCACGGCCAGGAGCCCGACGAGGTACGGCTTCACAGCGCGGCACTCCCATCCGCGGGCAGATCGAGCCGAACCCGCAGGCCCGAGCCGGGTGGGGACGCGAAGACCAGCGACCCGCCGTGCAGCCGGACAATGCGATCGGTGATGGCCAGCCCGAGCCCGCTGCCGCCGGAGGCACGGGTCCGTGCCGGGTCGGCGCGATAAAAGCGCGTGCCCAGGTGCGGGAGCACGTCCGCCGGCACGCCGGGGCCCTCGTCGGCGATGGTCAGCTGGACCGCCGTCCCTGCCCGGGTGGCGGCCACGGTGACAGTGCCGCCCTCGGGGCTGTGGCGCAGGGCGTTGTCCAGCACGTTCACCAGCGCCTGATGGAGCAGGTCCGCATCGCCCACCACCCGCGCCCCGCCGTCCACCTCGGCCGTGTCGACGCGCACGCGGCGGTCCCGGGCCACGGGCTCCAGCACCCAGGCCGCCTCGCGCACGAGGTCCTCCGCACGAAGCACATCCCGCCGCACGGCGGCCTCCGGCCTGTCCAGCCTGGCCAGGGTCAGCAGGCTGTCGACCAGCCGCCCCATGCGGTCGGTCTGGCGCGCGATGCCGGCGGCGGTTTCCGGTGCCGGGTCCCGCAGCAGGCCTTCGGCCAGCGCGTGCAGCGAGGCCAGGGGGGTGCGCAGCTCGTGCGCGGCGTCGGCCACAAAGGCCCGCCGCTGCTCATCCAGCGCCGCCACCTGGGCCGCCATGTCGTTGAACGTCCGGGTCAGGGTGGCGACCTCGCCGCGGCCCCCGGCTGCCACCTCCTGGCGGAGATCGCCGGACGCCATCCGGCGGGCGGCGGCCGTCAGCGCCTCGATGGGCTGCGCCAAGCTCCCGGCGGCCAGGAGGCCAGCCCCCACCGCCAACGCCGCCAGGAGGGCGCCAAGTGCCCAGA
Organism: Bacillota bacterium; assembly: GCA_021792015.1. Taxonomy (GTDB): domain Bacteria; phylum Bacillota; class Sulfobacillia; order RBS10-35; family JAJYVM01; genus JAJYVM01. Next base: position 2,856 of record JAJYVM010000051.1, read on the forward strand.
GCCGGAGCTGGAGCGTCGCCAGCTCCCCCCGCAGGGGTGTGAGGTTCCGCACCAGCACGACTTCACCGCCCGCCGCGGGGGCGGCCGCGTACGAGGTCCATGCCCCACCGCTCGTCAGCAGGGCCACGGTGGGCGCCTTGGCGCCCGCCACCTGGGCCGGCAGGCGGACCGTCCTGCCGACCAGATCCGTCGGGCCCGCCCCGTCGATGCGCACATGGCCGTCGGATCCGATCCACAGCAGACGCCCTCCGGCCGCCGCGCCGAGCTCGGTGGCCGCCGACTGGGGATCCCCACTCGGGGCCGTCAGGGTGTCGGTGAACAGGTGCGTTGCGGCCTCGACCGCCACGAGGGAACGCTGGCGCTCCGCCGCCAATGAGAGATCCACGGCCGTCCGTGCGGCCAGGCCGGTCAGGATGCCGGTGACGAGCACGGCGAGTGCGGCATAGGTGAAGGCCAACTGCCAGCGCAGGTTCATGGGGCGAGCCTACCAGGCACCTGCTACAGACCCGTGGCTGGGTGTGACGGTGATGTGACGAAGTAGCCGACCCCGAAGCGCGTGCGGATGATCTGCGGATCCGACGGGTCGGTTTCGATCTTGCGCCGCAGGCGGCGGATGTGCACGTCGACCGTGCGGAGGTCGCCGGCGAAGTCGTAGCCCCAGACCTGCTCAAGCAGCTCGGACCGTGTGAAGACCCGCCCGGCGTGGCGCGCCAGGTGCGCCAGCAGGGCGAACTCGGTGGCGGTGAGCTCGACGGGCCTGCCTTCCCGCAGCAGGCGCTGGCCCTCCATGTCGAGGGCCAGCAGCCCGCCGGCGAGCCACAGGGTGCGGCCGCCGCCCGCGCCGCGGGCAGCCCGCCGCAGGATCGCCCGCACCCGGGCCACCAGTTCACGCGCGTTGAATGGCTTGGTGAGGTAGTCGTCGGCGCCGAGCTCGAGGCCGATGATCTTGTCCACGTCGTCGGCCCGCGCCGTCAGCATGAGGATGGGCACATCCGACATCCGGCGCAGCTCGCGGCAGACATCGAGCCCGTCACGCACCGGCAGCATGAGATCCAGGACCACGATGGCCGGCGACGTCGCCCGATACGCCGCCAGGGCCTGGTCCCCGTCGGAGGCCGTGGCCACCCGAAAGCCGGCGCCCTCCAGCACCGCCCGCAGCCCGCGGACCAGATCGGCCTCGTCGTCGACCAGCAGAACGGTCGCTGCGTCCACAGGGCATTACTTGGGCATTTTGGCGCAACGTCCTACCACGGAGGCAGGCAGAGCGGCGGGGAGTCCAGCAGGCCGATCGCGGCCGGCCCGTCGAGGGCCCTGAACGCCGCCCTGTGCATCCGCGAAGGCCGCGGCCGGTCGCGCCGCCACGACCCGTGGCGCGGCGGGTCGCCGTGGCCCCCGCTCCTTGCGTGGTGCCACGCACCATGACGGCGGTTGGTGGGAGGACCTCCTGCGCCGGGCCGGCGGGGTGGAGGCGCTGGACGGTCCCGGCTTCCCCTCGCTTGTGGACCGGGCGGCCTCGGCCTGGGGCCGCTCATCCACGGGTGGGCGTTGCGGCCGGCTGGCGATCGCAAGCTGGCATGAGCCGTTCTGAAGTCGATTCGACCATCACGGCGGCGATACGCCAATTGAAGCTGCGTCACGCGCACCGAGCCCGGTCCTTTCCGTGTGCGGGTGCGCCGTGTCCACCCGCAGACAGCGCACGCGACATGCAATCCTGTCCGCCCCCGCGACCGCTTCGCGGCGTGGCTCGTGGCGCGGGTCGGGGCATTGGCCTGACCCACAGACCGGCGTTGGACCAGGGAAGGAACGGGCCTGGCTCCGCCGAAGCCCCCAGACGACAACCCCGGCCCGGAAGGCAGGAGGCGGTCCGTCTTGGTCTTCGTGATCGTGGAACCTTGCATCGGCAGCAAGGACCAGTCGTGCTCCGAGGTCTGCCCGGTCAGCTGCATCCATGAGGGCGAGGACCAGTACTACATCGACCCCGGCGAGTGCATCGGCTGCAGCGCCTGCGAGACGGTGTGTCCGGTCAACGCCATCTTCGACGAGGACCAGGTGCCCGAGCAGTACCAGGCCTGGGTCGAGAAGAACGCGAAGTTCTTCCAGGGCGGCGTGACGAGCGCCGTCAGCGGTAAGACGATCAGCAGCAGCCGTCCGAACGGCGACTGATCACCCGGCCCGCAGGGAGGGCACAGCCCACCACAGCGTCGCGCCCACCGCCCTGCCGACGGCGAGGGCCACCAGCAGGGCCAGCAGCCAGCGGCTGATCCTGAGCCGCCGGCCGGCCAGGGGCAGGACTGCCCCCACCTCCGCGATGGCACCGGAGACCATTCCGACGAAGACGCCACTCAGCAGGCCGGCCGGGATCACCGCGACCCAGCCGGCCTGCACGGCCAGCGGCACGGCCTCGTTCAGGGCGCCGAGCACGGCCCCGAGTGCCAGCGCCAACTCGTACGCCCGGGCGCTGCCCCCGCAGAGCTGGATGAGGCGCGGCACCACCTGGAGCACGGTCAGGACCGCCACGAACGCCGCCCCGACGGCAAGTCCCTCGGCCAGGCCCACGATCGGGACGAGAACCGTCACCTGCGCTCGCGCAGGTATGCGTGCAGTCCGCGCTCGTAGCGCGCCGTCTCCAGCTCCAGCGGGCCGGGCTCACCGCTTCGGGGCCGGAAGAACAGCAGCACCCCCACGCCAACCCCCACGGCGTACGGGATCTCGAGGAGCAGCGGATGCTCCGCGCTGCGGCCGGTGAGCAGGCGGTAGATCTCGCGATGGACGGCCGCCATGTTCACGTCGGCGTGAAAGTTGAGGATGGTGACGGTCGCCCCGACGAACAGCAGCAGCCAGGCTGCGACCGCCAGGAGCCACGCCCACCTCTGGCGCGCCCGCCGCCCTCGCACCACCACATCGTGCTCGCCAAGCACCCGGACGTCGGCATCCGGCGCGACCGCCGCCACGGCCCGGACGAGATCGGTCAGCGGCAGCACGCGGTACCGGCCGGGGGCGGGGGCGGGGCCGAGCGGCAAGTCGGCCAGGCCCTCGCCGCCCACGATGTCGGCCAGCTGGCCGAGGCGCAGCTGGCCGCCCGGCGCCACGCTCGCGAACGCCCGGGGCCGCAGGAAGATCCGCATGCCGGTAGCATGCGTCAACAGTGCACGGCGCTCAGCGCCACGCTCTTCAGGACCGGGGCCCCGCTGGCGCTCGCCTGCTCCAGCCAGATCAGGCGCCCGCCGGCCGGCTGCAGGGTGGCGGGGTCGGTGTACGTGCCGCTGATGCTGAGGCCGGGGACGGTGCACCACCGCGTTGCGCCCGGCGCCAAAAGGTCCACGGGCAGCTGGCTGGCCTGCCCCGAGACCACGGCGATCAGGGCCCCGTCCGGCAGCATCCGCACGCCGCCAGGCGCCGGATGGGTCCCGGGCGGCAGGGCCGGCAGCGCCACCGAGGTCCAGGTGCGCCCGCCGTCGCCGGTCACCCGGACCGACGCGTTGCTGTTGATGTCGCGGCCGACCAGCAGCGCGCGCGTCGCGCTGAGGCCGACGAGCTCGTTGAGGTCGCAGCCGTTGGCGATGTCCTGCTCCGGCCGGGTGCTCCCCGTGTTGAGGCTCCGCCAGGTGGCGCCGCCGTCGCTTGAGACTTCGATCGGCTGCGGGTAGTCGTGCATGGCGCAGGAGCCGGTGCCGCTCGGGGCCGGGCCCCAGCGCAGGCAGGGACCGCCACCCGCTGGGCATTGCAGACTTGCGGACGTCCAGGTCGCGCCGCCGTCGGTGGTTGCGACCAGCCCAAACGGTGAGTGGGGGTTGCTGAAGACGGCCTGCACCGCCCCGGACGGCGTGACGCTGAGACCGCCAAAGCCCCCCGCGTCAAAGCCGGTGGGCGGCGGGACGGCCCGCCACGTCTTGCCGCCGTCGGCCGTGTAGACGGCGACGTAGTACACCGGCGGCATGCCGTACTTGGCCGTGCCCACGGCGTACACCGCGTACACGCTGTCCCCGGCCGCCAGCGCGCTCACGCATGGCGGTACACTCTGCCCGGCGGGCAGCGGGATGGCGTATCCGGTCGGTTTCAGTGCCGCCGGGACGCCCGCCGTGGCCACCATCGACCATCTGGCGCCGCCATCAAGGGAGAGGCGGACGCCGCCCGGCGCGCAGACCGCAAGCGCGGATGGATCCCCGGGCGCCGCGACACGGCCCTTGTTCGGCTGGATCCAGAGGGGCGTAAAGGTGCCGAGGTCCGCCCAGCTGGCGGGCGGCGGCTCCGGGTGGGACGGGGTTGCGGTGGCCGTCGCGCTCGCTGTCGACGACACGCCGGTGGCGGTGGCCGTCGGCGATGCCGCCGATGACGAGCCGGTCGCCGTGCTCGTCGCCGATCCGGTCGTGGATGGTGCCGTCGCCGAGGCGGCCGGCGAGGGTGCGGGCTGCGTCGGGGCGTGCTGGCCGCACGCGGCCAGCACGGTGCCGGCAACGATCAGCGCGGTCAGGGGCCGCAGGCGCCGTGATGTCACGCTGAAAGGCCCTCCCGCGCGGTTGGACGACGCCGCGCGGCCCTAGGTTCCGAGCACGGGCAGCGGCCACGCTGGATCTCGCCGCCAGCTTGCCCACGGCCCGTCGAAGGGCCAGCCGCCCTCAGCCACGAGTGCCTCCGCCTCGCCGCGGGCCCCATCCACGGCGCGCGCCTCGGCCTCCGTCACCACGCCCAGCCGCCGCGCCGCGTCGTACTCATCCCCGTCTTTCCACCGCATGGCCCCGTCCGGCCCCACGTCGAGGTCCAGCAGCAGGTCGAACGTGTCCACGCACTGGCCGTCCACCCGGTGGGGGCGCTGGAAGTTCACGTACCAGCGCTGCAGGCGCCCGCTGGCGTCGTCGAAGACCGCGTTGACGCTGAACCACCGGCCCGGCAGCAGGATGTGGAGCCATGACGTCGTGTGCCAGGTCCACAGCTCCAACTCCCAGTTGCCGCGGGCCAGGTTGGCGATGCCCTCCGCCCGTGTGGCGGCCCCGGCCCCACGGAGCCAGGCCGTCCACGTCGTCGGCACCAGGACGGTCACCCCCGGCCAGTGCGCGAGCACCAGCGCCCGCTCCGAGTGCTCCAGGACTCGCGTCGGATAGGCCGTCCAGACCCGCCCGCGGTGGACGTCGCGGCGGATCGCCGTCGCGCCTGGAAGGAGGACGTTCGCCACCTCACACCTCCGCCTGCGCCGCCCTAAGCTCCGCCGCCACGCCGCAGGCGACAGGCGCTGCAAACCCCCCGGCCCTCCGCCGTGCGACATGCGCCTCCACGACCCAAGGTCCGCCGCCACGCCGCAGGCGACAGGCGCTGCAAGAGCCCGCCGCTCCAGCCATGCAACAGGCAACCGCGCGACCCAGGGCCGCCGCCATGGCCCACGGGCGCGCCGTTGATGGCGACCCGCCCTATCCGCCGGCCTCGCGCATCATCCGCAGCGCGCGCCGCTCCAGCCGTGAGACGTGCACCTGCGAGACCCCGATCTCCGCTGCCACCTCGGCCTGCGTCCGGTCGCAGAGGTAGCGGAGCACGATGACCTTGCGCTCGCGCGGCGGCAGGTGGCGCAGCAGGTCGCGCAGCACCACGCGGTCCCACTCCCCCGCCGCATCGCCGGCCGCCAGCCGCGCGCCGAGGGGCGGCATCTCCCCCGCCTGCCGCGCGTCCAGGGACGCCGGTTGCCGGGCCGCCTCCATCGCCGCCGCCAGATCGGCGGGCTCGACCCCAAGCCGCGCCGCCAGCTCGCCCGCCGGCGGCTCCCGCCCCGTCGCGGCGGCCTCGCGCTCCGCCAGGGCCAGGGCGCGCCGAGCCAGCGCCCGCCCCTCCCGCGGCATGCCGACTGGCCCCTCGTCGCGCAGGTAGCGCTGGATCTCCCCCAGGATCAGGGGGCAGGCGTAGGTGGCAAACGCGAACCCCCGCTCCGGCTCGAAGCGATCGATGGCTTTGAGCAGGCCGATGGACCCGATCTGGCGCAGATCCTCCAGGTCGGCGCCGCTGCTCCGGAAGCGCCGCACCACATGGCCAACCAGGCCGAGGTTGGCTGCGAGCAGGGCCTCCCGCGCGCCGGCGTCGCCGGCGCGGGCACGGACATGCAGCTCTGCCCTCGCCTCCGGCACGGCCTTCGTCGCCCCCGGCGCCTCCGGCACGGGCTTCCCCATCCCCACCGCATCCGGCACGGCCCTCGCCATCGCGGGCTATGGGGTGCCCGTGGCGCGCGGCCGCTTGGTCATGCGCACGCGGGTGCCGCGGCCGGGCGCCGACTCGACCTCGAGGGCGTCGGTGAACCGCTCCATGAAGGTGAAGCCGAGGCCAAGGTGCTCGGGGTCGCGGGACGTCGTGAACTCAGGCTGGCGCGCGGCCGCGACGTCGGCGATGCCGCGCCCGGTGTCGGACACCTCCACGACCAGGGCGCCGCCTGTGCTGCGCGCCCGGACCACCATCTCACCGCCATCGCCACCACCATCGCCGCCGGCCGCGTCCAGGTCGGGGTAGGCATGCAGGACCACGTTGCCCGCCGCCTCGGACACGGCGACGCGCAGCTCCTCCAGCTCCGGCAGCGTGAACGGCAGCGCGCTGGCGAAGGCCGCCACGGCGACGCGCACCACGCCGACGTTGCCCTGCCGGGCGGGCAGCCGCAGCTCCATGGTGTTGTCGTCCGGCCCGCCGGCCGCTGATCCCTCAGGCCCCACGCTCGTTGGCCTCCCATGCGGCGACGGCCGCGCGCTCGCTCGGAAAGAGGGTCGCCACCTTGTCGATGCCGCCGATCCGGAGGATGGCCCGCACGGGCCCCTCGGGCTCGACGATGGCCAGCTGCCCGCCGGTGCGCTGCAGGCCGCGCAGCCGGCCCAGGATGGCCCCGAGCCCGACGCTGTCGATGAACGAGACGTGGCGCAGGTTGAGGAGGAGGTCGCGGCTCCTGCTCTCGGCGAGCCATCCGTCGACGCGGCTGCGGAAGGCCGCCGCGCTGCTGAGGTCCAGGTCGCCCGTGACGCGCACGATCAGGCGGGCGCCGCGCGCCTCGCACTCAAGCTCCAAAGGCGTCCCTCCCGCTTTCGCGCGTTCGCCTCGCGGGCGCGCCCGTCCTCCTGACGGAATCCGGGCCGAGGCGACAACCGCAGCGGATTTGCGCGGGTCGCCGCAGCCATGGACGGCGAAGGCTCTGCGTGATGCAGTTGGCCAGCCCGTCAAGACCCGCCGCCAGCGGGCGGGTGGGCGCGGGGAGGCTCCCGTCACCGACCCGGAGCTGGCATCACGTCATGGTCCACGTGGCGCTGGCTCCGGATGGCGCTGATCACGTTGATGGCGACGCGGGCCCCGTCCCCGGCCGTGATGATGGTGTGGACGCTGGTGCCGGCGCACGTGCCCGCCGCCCAGAGCCCCGGGACATCGGTGCGGCCCGCGGCATCGACGGCGACGATCTCCTTGATGCGCGGCTCCGTCCCCGCGACCACGCGCGCCCCGGCCTGGCGGGCCAGCTCCGGGTTCACGCCCAGGCAGAGAATGATGTGCCGGGCCTCAATGGTCCTACCGTCGTCTGCCTGCAGCGCGAGGCCGTCCCCGGCCGGCCGGATCTCGGTGACCTTGGTGGTCACCAGCTCGGCGCCCGCGGCGGTTGCGTGCTGTTTGCCCCGATCGACCAGCTCAGGGCCGGTGATGCCGTCGGGCAGGCCGAGGTGGTTGCGGATCAGCGCCCGGCGGGTCACGCTCTGGTCCGCGTCGACCAGGGCGGTGGTCAGCCCGGCCCGTGCCGTGAAGATGGCGGCGCTGGCGCCCGCGGGACCCGCGCCGACAATCGCGACATCGTACATGGCGAACATCTCCAATCACCCCACCATTCGGTGGCGGTGCGCGGCGCTCCTTCGCCCCCGGCGGCGCTCACCGCAGCCAGGGCCAGCCGGCGAGGAAGAGTCGCCCGAAGAGGCCGAAGGGGCCGACGCGCGGGACCGCGGCGGCGGCCACCAGCGGCACGCTGCCCGCCGGGGCACCGCCCACCGTGACGTTGATCTCGCCCACCCGCTGGCCCTTCGTCACGGGCGCGCGCACAAAGAGCGGGAGCTGCACCTGGCTCTCCACCTCCGCTCCTCGGCCACGCGGGACCGTCACGCCGAAGGCGGTGGCCGGATGGACGTCGACGGTGGGGGCCGTGCCGACCTCCACTGGGACGGCGGCGACCTTCTGCCCGGGCTGCCAGGACGCGGGCGTCACATAGTGCGCGAAGCCGTACTGCAGGACCTGTGCCGCCTCGGTGAAGCGGAGCTCGGAGGTGGGCTCGCCGAGCACGACCGCGATCATGCGGGTGGTGCCGCGCAGGGCGGTGGCGGCGAGGCCGTAGCCGGCCCCCGTGGTGAAGCCCGTCTTGAGCCCATCCGCGCCCGCGAACATCTTGAGCAGCCGGTTGCGGTTCACCAGCCACAGCTTGTTGTTGCGCAGCCGGTATTCCCAGAGGCTGCTATATTTGAGGACCTGAGGGTCCTGGGTCACGAGGTAGCGCGAGAGCAGGGCGATGTCGTAGGCGGATGTCTGCTGGCCGGTCTCGTCGAGACCGTGCGGGTTGCGGTAGACGGTGTCCTTCATCCCAAGCTCCTTGGCCTTGGCGTTCATCATGGCGATGAAGTTGTCGTACGTCCCGCCGACGTGCTCGGCCAGGGCGTAGGCGGCATCGTTGGCCGAGGCGACGGCCACGGCGATGAAGAGGTCCTTGACGGTCATGTTCTCGCCGAGCTCCAGCCAGATCTGCGAGCCGGCGGTGTGCACGGCGCCCTCGGAGGCCGAGATGTCCTCCGTCCACTTCAGGCGGCCCGCGCGGATGGCGTCGAGAACCAGGGCCATCGTCATCAGCTTGGTGATGGAGGCCGCCTGGCGCGGCGCGTTGGCGTTCTTGGACCAGATCACCCTGCCCGTGGCGGCGTCCATCAGCACGGCCGAGGCGGCATGGGGCGCGAGGTCCGGGATGGCGGCCTCGGCGGCGGGCGCCGCGACGGCGGCGGCGGTGGCGCCGACGGCGGACGGCGTCCACGGGCCGGTGGTGGCCGCGTGGGTCCCGGGGACGGCCGGCCCCGCTCTCGCGACGGTTGGTCCCTCCACCGGGACGGCGGGCCCCGCGGCCGGCGATGTCAGGACGCCAAGCCAGACGACAAGAGCGAGGATCACCGCCAGCGTCATGGCACCCCTGCGCGTCCGCAAAGCCCGTCGCCTCCCGCGACGAGCCTATGGGCGGCCCCCGCCGGCCATGCCGGGGCGCACGGCATGTCCGCGCTGGCAGGGCTGCTCCGCGCCCCGCGCGTCAGTCACGCGCGTAACGCTTGACCATCACCCGGTAGAAGATGCTGTCCAGCAGCCGCGGGGCCAGAACGCCCATTATCGCGAACATCGGGTCCTCCACGACCTCCCGGCGCTCTGCCTCCATGGCGCGGACGATGCGGGCGGCCACCCGTCCGACCGGGCGGCCCCGGCGGACCGGGGGCATCTCCGCGCCGGGCTCGTGCAGGGTGTGCGCGGCCATCTCTGTGTCCGTCTCGGGCGCGCAGTAGTTCAACACGTGGATTCGGTGTCGCCGCAGCTCGAGGCGCATGCCGTCGGAGAGGCCGTTCAGCATGCTCTTGGTCCCCGCGTACGCCGTGAGGAAGGGCAGCGCCCGCTTGGCGAGGCCCGAGGAGACGTTGACGATCATCCCGCGCCGCTCGCGCAGGTGGGGCAGGGCCGCCTGGACGCAGTTGACCACCCCGTAGACGTTGGTCTTCACCACGCGGTCGAAGGCGTCCATCGGCATGCGGGCCACCTCGCCGAAGTAGCCCACGCCGGCGGCGTTGACCAGGCAGTCGAGCCGTCCAAAGTGCGAGACCGTGGCCGATACCGCCGCATCCACGGCCGCGCGGTCGGCGACGTCAGCCGGTACGGCGATGGCCCGCGGCCCGGTGGGGTCGATCTCCGCCGCCAGGGCGCGCAGGCGGTCCGCAGTGCGCGCCAGCAGGGCGACCCGCGCGCCCCTGCCGGCCAGCTGGCGCGCCAGCTCGCGACCGATGCCGCTGGATGCGCCAGTGATCAGCACCACGCGCTCGCGAACATCCACGATCTTCGCCCCCTCGCCAGTTCCGGCCGACCTGACATTACCGCAGCGCGAAGCCACCGGCCCAGTGCCGGCGGAACGCCACCCGCGCGCGCGCCATAGCATGGACGTGGCATTCGGAAGCGGGGGGATCCCATGCCGGTCGGCGCGTGCCGGGCGCCGGAGGCCTTGGCGCCGGCGGCCACCGCCTGCGGGGCGTGGTTGTCCGCGTGCGGCGCCGAGTATGCCACGCTGGCCACGGCCGGCCGCCAGGTCCGGGTGGTCCACGTCGTGCTGCGCCACATCGTCGCCGTCGAGTTGGAGTGATCCGGCATCCGGAGCGGGGGCCCGCACGTGGGGGACGTCGCGCCGGTAAGTCCGGCGAGCGCACCCCGCAAGGCACCCGCCGCGTTGCGCGCCAGACGGTCCCGCACACGCTTGTCCGCACCGGCATACGCTGGGTCGGGCATCCGGAGGCCGGCACCCCGCGCCCGGCCCGGCTGAGAAAGGAGATGGCGATGCCGGCCGCATGCGATCCCGGAACCTCCTTCCATCAACTGCTCACATCGCTTCCGATCGAGACGGTGCAGGTGGCGATGCAGGGCGACACGGCCGCCAATGGCAGGCTGGTGGACATCGACCCCCACTTCATCACCGTGGCCGTCCAGCAGAGGCAGAGCTCGGCGACGCCGAGCCACGTGCTCATGGTGTTCATTCCGATCCGCCGCATCTCCGCCATCGCGGAGCTGTAGACGGGACACGGGGCGCGCGGAGGCGCCCCCGCATAGACTGCCGCCATGGATACGGAGGGCCGCTACCTGCTTGGCGCCACGCCGCTCACGGAGACGCTGGCGTTCCTGGCGCGCAACGCTGACATCAACCTCGTCCCCGAGGCCCTCGCGGCCCGCACCGCCGCGGCCGAGCGAAATCGCCAGGGCCGTCCGCGGCCTGAGGAGCTGCCGCCGCCCGAGGCGGCGCCCGCGGCCTGGGGCGAGCACCTTGATCGCGTCGCGGCCCGCCCCCTGTTCCAGCACCTCTTCGGTGGCACCCGTTGGTCGTTCGCCGCCGTGCCCGTCGGCAGCCTGATCTCGGTGCAGCCCCATGTCAACTGGACGTATGCACGCCGCCAGGCCGAGCGGGCGGGCGACCTGCTGGAGCTCTGCCTGCCCACGCAGGCCGAGCCGCTGGCCCTGTGG
>JAJYVM010000052.1 GCA_021792015.1 Bacillota bacterium
CTCGAGAGCCTGCAGAAGGTGCGCCGCAGCGTGGCCGACGTGGCGACCGCCAAGAAGCGGATCGAGCTCCAGGCCGGGCAGCTCCAGAAGCAGGCCGACAAGCTCCAGGACCAGGCGAAGCAGGCGTTGTCGCTCGGCAACGAGGACCTGGCCCGAGAGGCGCTCACCCGCCGCAGCGCGGCCATGGCCTCGCCGCCCAGCGTCCCCGCCATGTCCTGCAGGAAGGCGTCCTCCTCGGCCTGCAGCTCGGGCCGGGCCGCCGTCTCGGAGGCGGCGTAGTGGACCTTCCAGTCGCGCGCGATGGCCAGGTGCGCGGGCAGGAGGCGGCCATCCACCATCATGGCGCGGTACTTGCGCACCAAGCCGTCGGGCGAGCGCGCGTCCCAGAAGGCGGTGGCCGTCACCCGGTCGCCGGGCAGGCGCCGGAGCGCCTGCGCCAGGCCCTCGGCCGCATCGACGCGCAGCAGGAAGCGCCCGCCGTGGAAGCCAGGCGCCCGCAGCAGCAGGGGGAAGGGCAGGCCCAGCCGCCGCAGCGCCTGGCCATCCACCAGCTCGCGCGGCAGGGTGGCACACCGCGGCGCCGTGACGCCGGGCAGCGCGGCCATGCGCCGGGCGTTCTCGGCGCGTGAGGTGCCGAGCACCGCCGACGGCGGGTTGATGACCGGGGCGCCCGTGCGCTGCAGCAGGTGCGCGGCTGCCTCAAGGGCGCGCCCGCACGCGTCGGCGTCGCCGATGGCGCTGAAGACCACGGCGTGGGGCGGCAGCGGCGCCTCGGGGTCGAAGTGCTCGGCCATCAGGACCGAGGTGAGAAAGACCCGGTCATCCAGCAGGCCCCGGGCGGGGACGTTGCCCCCGGCGGCGGAGGCGAGCACCAGGACGGGCACCGGCGCCGCGTCCCCGCGGTAGGGCAGGGTGAGCAGCGGGCGGCTGCCGTAGCCGAGGCGGCGATGGCGCTCGGCCGCGTCCGGCTCGCCGAGGTCGTCCAGGGCCCCGGCCAGTCCCTGGTGGGCCTCCGGCAGGTCGCCGTCCAGGCGCAGCGCCGCCTCGAACCGGTCGCGCGCCGCCGCGGGATCGCCGGCCTCCAGCAGCAGGTTGCCCAGGTTGACCCAGGCGGCCGGGTCGCCGGGGTGGCGGGCGATCGCCTCGCGGTAGGCCGTCTCCGCCGCATCGAGCCGGCCCGTGGCCAGCAGCAGGTTGCCGAGCCGGCAGAGGGCGCCCAGGTGCTCCGGCGCGCGCGTCAGGACCTCAAGATACGCCGCCTGCGCCTCGGCCGGCCGGCCGAGGTCGTCCAGCAGGCAGGCGCGGGCGAAGCGAGGGGCCACGGCATCCGGATCCGCCGCCGCCTGCGCCTCGGCCGCCGCAAGCGCCGCCTCTCGCTGGCGGTGCGGCGCCCAGTCCGCCATCGCCTGTCCACCCCCGCCCTCACGGGATACGGCGCGGGAAGGCCGCTTCACCTGCCTCCCTGCCGCGGTGGCAGCCGCATGCAGGTGCTGGTCGCCCGCGCCACCAGCCGGCCCTCCGGGTCAGTGACGTCGCACTCCGTGAGGGCCAGGGTGCGGCCGGCCTTGACGACGCGGCCCACGGCCACAAGCCGCCCGCTGCGCACGGGTCGCAGAAAGTTGATCTTGAGCTCCACCGTGGTGAACGGCTCGCCCCGCTCCAGCAGGGTGAGGTAGGCCACGCCCATCGCGGCGTCCGCCAGGTCGCAGAGGATACCCCCGTGCAGTGTCCCCATGGCGTTGTGAAGGCGCGCGGACACATCCATCTCCCATGTCGCGTGCCCCTGGCCGCAATCCGTGAGCCGCAGCCCCAGGGCATCCGTCACCGGCGGCAGGGGCGCCTCCCCGCGCATGCACGCGCGCAGCCAATCGAGCCCGCTCGCCAACGCACCGCCTCCCGCACCAGTATGGTGCAGGGGACCGCCATGGCGGCCCCGTAGTTGGCGCCCATGGAAAGACGTCAGCTCGGTCGCACGGACATGCAGGTCAGCGTCCTCGGCTTCGGCGGCTCCGAGATCGGCTCGAGCGCAACGCAGGCGGAGGTGACTCGGCTCCTCGGCGCGGCGCTGGATGCCGGCTGCAACGTCATCGACACGGCAGCGTGCTACGGCAGGAGCGAAGAGCTCATCGGCGCCATGGCGCACCGCCGCGACGAGTTCTATCTCCTCACGAAGTGCGGGCATGCCGCGGGGCTCCCTGGGTCCGACTGGGACCCGGCCGTCATGGCCAAGAGCATCGACCGCAGCCTGCAGCGGCTGCGCACCGACCACCTGGACCTCGTGCAGCTCCACACCTGCTCCGAGGAGCTGCTGCGCCAGGGCGAGGTGATCGAGGTGCTGCAGCGGGCCAGGGCGGCCGGCAAGACCCGGTACATCGGCTACAGCGGCGACGGGGCCAAGGCCCTCTACGCCGTGCGGTGCGGCGTCTTCGACACCCTCCAGACCTCCGTGAGCATCGCCGACCAGGAGGCGATCGCGCTGACGATCCCGGCAGCGGCCGCGGCCGGCGTGGGCGTGATTGCGAAGCGGCCCATCGCCAACGCCGCCTGGCGCACGGGGCGCCGGCCCGACGACCGGTACGCCCACACCTACTGGGATCGCCTGCAGACCCTTGCCTACCCCTTTCTCGGCGGCGACGTGCAGGCCGCCGTCGGCACGGCCCTGCGCTTCACCCTCGCCGTGCCAGGCGTCGGCACGGCCATCGTGGGGACGGCCAAGCCCTCACGCTGGCCCCAGAACGCGGCGCTCCTGGAGGCGGGCCCCCTGCCGCCGGAGGAGTTTGCGGCCATCGCCGCCCGCTGGGGGGCCGTGGCGCCGCCGAGCTGGGTGGGCCAGACGTAAGCCATGGACATCGACGCGTTCACCGAGCGGCTGGACCGGATGATGGACCGTGTGCCGCCCGCCCTGCTCCGCGACCTGGAGGGGGGCGTCAGCGTCTCGGCGGACGAGCACCGGCGCCGCGGCGATCCGCCCGGGGTGTATATCCTGGGGGAATACATCACGGACCCGTACCTTGGCTGCCTGATCGTGATGTACCACGGCTCCTTCCGCCGGCTGTTCGCCGGCGAGCCGGACGCGGTCTGGGAGAAGGAGATGTGGGACACCCTCCGCCACGAGATCCGCCACCACGTGGAGGGCATGGCGGGCGTGTCCGACCTCGATGTCGAGGATCTGATGGAGCTCGAGCGGATGCGGGCGGACGCCGCGGCGCCCGCTCGCCCGCGCCAGCTCAGACGCCGCCGGCGCCGCTCCTGAGCGGGGGCCAGGTTGTCCGGGGCCCCGTACGGGGCGCCGTGGCCGCGCAGGGGGCTCCAGAACACCAGCAACGCAGCCGCCAGAAGGGCAATGGCCACGTCGACCAGGAGGGGCCAGGCCCCCGGCCTGCCAGACAGCTCGGCCCGGCCCCTCGCGGCATCAAGGTCGCCGCCCACCGGCCGCGCGGCGTCCCCCCTCGCTCCGGCGCGCCTGTCCCTGCCCCATCACCCCCAGGCTACGGCACCGGGCCTGCGGGGTCGTCAGCGCGCAGCCGTACGTGCGCTACGCTGGGGGGCGCATGCGCCGGCCGAGACCCGCTGCCGCCCGGCGCGGCGCCCGGGAAGCCGGATGGGCCGCGGCAGCGGCCCCAACAAAACGTCCGGCCGGTGCGCTCCCGTGTCCGCGCCACCGCCGCGTGCGGCTCAGTCGGGGCGCCGGCCCGTCGGACGGGCGCGCTCCGCGTTCACCGAGCGGCCGCCGACCCGCCACTGGCGCCACTGCGCGATGGCCGCGTCCGCCGCGGAAGCCGGCACGTCGGCGAAGCTGAAGTCGTCGTGGATGTCGATCGCGCCCACGTCCAGCCCGGGGGCCGCCCGCAGCAGGTCGGCCGGGCGGATGCCGTCGCGGTGGCCCACGTTGAGGAAGATGCGCTGCGTCTCCGGCTCGGCGGGGGCCATGCTGCCGCGGGCACCGTCCATGGCCATGCGGATCGCCGCCGCGGCGACCTGCAGGGGGGAGTACGCCTCCGAGAGGTCCTGCGCCAGCTCGATGGCCGCGGCCAGGTCACCGCGCTCGATGACCTCCGTCAGCTCGCGGCGGAAGCTGCCCATGGCGGCGCGGGCGACGTCGGCCGGGCTGGGGAGGGCGTGGGCCGGGATGCGCGTCTGCGTCGCTTCGGCGATCATCCGCAGCTGTTTCATCTCGCGCCGGTCGACCAGGGTGATCGCCATGCCGGTCCGGCCGATGCGTCCGGTGCGCCCGATGCGGTGCACGTGGGCCTCGGCCGAGTCGGCGACGTGGAAGTTGACGACGTGGGTGACGCCCTCGATGTCCAGGCCGCGCGCGGCCACGTCCGTGGCGATCAGCAGCTCGCTCTCGCCGTCGCGGAAGCGGGCCAGGGCACGGATGCGCTGCGGCTGGGCCATGTCGCCGTGGATGGCCTCGGCGGGGTAGCCGCGGGCCTGCAGGGCGGCGGCGAGGTCGTCCACGGCTCGCTTCGTGCGGCAGAAGACGATCGCGCGGCGGATGTCCAGCACGTCGAGCAGCCGGGTGAGGGCCTCCGTGCGGTCGACGTTCAGGATGGGGTAGCAGCTCTGCTCGATCAGAGCCGGTGCGGCCAGACGGCTCGGCGTCACCCGCACGTGGACGGGATCGCGCAGGTAGCGGGCGGCCAGGCTCTGGATCGGCTGGGGCAGGGTGGCCGAGAAGAGGGCGGTCTGGTGCTCGGGCGGCGCCGCGCGCAGGATGGCCTCG
The DNA here is from genome assembly GCA_021792015.1 of Bacillota bacterium. Taxonomy (GTDB): domain Bacteria; phylum Bacillota; class Sulfobacillia; order RBS10-35; family JAJYVM01; genus JAJYVM01. The sequence continues at coordinate 4,727 of JAJYVM010000052.1, forward strand.
ATGTCGTCGATGAAGCCCATGTCCAGCATCTCGTCGCCCTCGTCCAGCACGACCAGGCGGAGGCTGTCCAGGTGCAGCGTGCCGCGGCGCAGGTGGTCGAGGAGGCGGCCGGGGGTGCCGACGACGATGTCGGCGCCGGCGCGCAGGGCGCGGATCTGCCGCTCGATGGGCTGGCCGCCGTAGATCGCCACCTCGTGGGTGCCGAGATCGGCGCCGATGCGGGCGATTTCCTCGGTGACCTGCAGGGCCAGCTCCCGGGTCGGCGTGAGGACCAGGGCCTGGGGGCGGCGGCCGTCCGGCTGGATGAGCTGCAGCGCCGGCACCGCGTAGGCGGCCGTCTTGCCGGTACCGGTCTGGGCCTGGCCGATGAGGTCCAGGCCCCGCAGCAGCGGCGGGATGGCCTCCACCTGAATGGGGGTCGGCTCCTCGAAGCCCATGTCGTGGAGCCCGGCGAGGATGGCGGGCGCGATTCCGAGGTCGGTGAACGAGGCCACTTGCGATCCCTCCGGACATGATGAGCATGCCGTCGCAGGCCGGGGGGCCATGCGCGGCGCCCTGGCCAAGCGCGGTGCGCGGGCACGTCCCCGATTGTACGCCGGGCGGACCCGCAGCGCGAATGGGGCCATGGCCATGCGGGCCGGGTAGCAGCGATCATGCGGACCCTGCGCCGCCATCCGCGGCTCCGCAGAATGGAGGCGGTGCGGGGAGGCGGCGGCCTTGGCCGACCCTGGGGACCGTGCGCGCGCTCTTCGCCATCTCGCTTGGCGTTCACATCATATTCGCCCCGCTGGGCGTCGGGCTGCCGCTCATGATCGCCCTGGCGGAGATCCGTCTACGGGCACGTCCTGTTCGTTCCCGGCAGCCTGCTCCTCATCCTGCTGGCCCTGCGCGGGGCCCTGATCGGCTACGGCTTCGCCCTGCGCAGCCCCGCGCTCATCGCCGTGACGGGCCTGTCGGCGCTGCTGCTGCCCGCGCTGATGGTGGCGGTGCTGCCGGCCTCCGCGGGCGGGTTCGTGCGCGCCTGTTCGTGCGGGCCGCCGCCGGCGGCGCGGACATTTTCGACCTCGCCGCGCTCTTCAGCAGCCCGACGCATACGCGTACATCGTGTTCGGGCTCGCGGCCGGGCTCTTCCTCTCGGCGGCGTTCCTGGCGGATTACGCCCGCACGGCGGAGAGCGAGGCCGGCTATGCCGCGTTCCGGCAGCAGGCCCTCTGGGCGGGGCCGGTCTCCATCACAGCGGCCGTGGCGGCCCTGTTCATCGTGCCCGCGCCGGGCTGGCTGCAGGCCCGTCTGGCCGGCGAGTGGCCCTGGTTCCTGGGGTCGCTGGCGGCGTTTCTCGGGGCGCGCTGGGCGTTCACCTGGCCCAACCCGCGCGCCCCGTCGGCGGGCCGGCCGCGCTGGGCCGTGCTGCTGGCCGCCCTGCAGTTCGCCCTTGCCGTGATCGGCTGCGGCGCCCGCCCATGCGCCCTACCTGCTCCACCCGGACGTCGGCACGGCGGCTGCCTTCACGGACAGCGCCATGTTCGGGGCCCTGCTGGTCGCCGTGATCGCCGGCGTGGCGGTGCTGGTGCCGGCCTTCATCTGGCCCTGGCGGCTGTTTGTGGTCGACCCCCGCTATACGCATTCCTGAGCGGTCGCCACATGGCAGCGCCGCCGCCACAACCGGACCTGACCGGGCCGGGCCGAGCCGGACCTGACCGGACCGGATCTGACCGGGCCGGGCCGGGCCGGGCCGGACCGGGCGCGGGCGGCTGGGCCGACGTGGCGACCCCCAACACGCACCCTCGCCGCCTGTGCCATGATCGTGCGCGAGGGGGCTTGCACCGCACATGCCGTGGTTTCGCCGCGATCCGCAGGACGCCATCGATCAGGAGCTGGCGCAATACGCGCCCGGCCGCGGCGCCTTCACATCCGACCTGTCGGGCCAGGAGTTCTGGTTGGTGGTGGACAAGGGCTACCGCCCGCTCGGGCTCGTCGTCGGCAACTGCGTCTTCTCCATGGGGGCGATGCGCGCCGCCCTAGCCGGCATCCGCGTCGCCTTCCGCGGCGAGGTGCGCCAGATGAGCCAGCTGCTCTACGATGCGCGCGAGCTTGCCATGAAGCGCATGAAGGACGAGGCCGACCGGCTCGGCGCCGACGGCATCATCGGCGTCAATCTGAGCATCGAGGAGATGCACGGCGGCGAAGTGATCGAGGTGACGGCCATCGGCACGGCCGTGCGCTACGTCGGCTATCCCGACGGCGAGCGCAGCCGCGGCACGGTCGTGGTTCCGGCGTCGTAGGCGGCACCGGCGGCAGCGGCATCGTCGTCGGCGCCCACGGCGCCCACGGCGCCCACGGCGCGCACGCCGCGGACACCGGCGGCACAGGCGGTACCGACGTCGTAGGCGGCAGCGGCCGCCCAGGCGTCACAGACGGCGCCGGTGGCGTCGCGACCGCACTGGCGCGCCCCCGATGCGCGCATCCCCGGCGATGTCTTGCGGCACCAGCGGGCCTTGCACTTGCCGGGTCTCCGGCGGCGCGGCGGCGGGCAACATGAGCCGGAAGGGGCGCGCGGTTTCCCTCGCGCGTCCGCGGGCAAAAGGAGGCGCGTCCATGGCGGACACCGGAACGGACACCTTTCGGCAGTTCAAGCAGGACCTGGAGCAGAAGGTCAAGGTCGCGAAGGCGGCCGGCATGAGCTCCCAGGAGATCCAGAGCCGCGCTCAGGAGGTCGGCGACTTTCTGGCGAGCCACTATGATCCGCGCTCGCCCGAGCAGCGCCTGCTGAAGGAGCTGTGGGCGGTGAGCGATCGGAACGAGCAGCAGTCGCTCGCGAACGCGGTCGTCAAGCTCGTCCAGCGCTGATCGTCCCGGAGCACCGGTGCGGCGGCCGGCCCCGAGCCGGCCGCCGCTGCATATGCTGCGAGCATGCTGCAGCCCAGGGATCGAAACCGCCTGCGCGCCATCGCCCGGCTGGCCCCCGCCGGCCCGGCCGTGGTCGTCGCCAGCCAACCGGACGACGGCGCCCTCAACGCCGTGGAGGTGCTGGCCGTGGCCGGGCGGCAGCCGCTCGCCTTGGTCGGGCCACTCCACCCCGTGGCCCTGCGGGCGGCTCTGGCCCGCCCCGCGCTCTACGGCCGCGTCCGCGCCACCATCGGAGCACCCGTCTCGCTGTCGGGCCAGGCGTGGCCGCCGGCGGCCCTGGTCTGCCTGCCGGCCAGCGGGCTGTCATCGCCGGTGCTGGCCGCCTTCGGCAACGGCTGGGCCCGGCACGTGCGCGCCGGTGGCTACCTGGCGCTCTGGGGCGGATCGGCGCCATCGCTGGCGGCCCTCGGCGTCACACCCGCGTACTGGGACGGCTGGCCGGCCGGCCGGCGGATCACGCTGGCCCGCCGCAGGCCCGTGGGCTGACCGCACTGCGCCTGACCGCGCCGTGGCGCGGGGGATCACAGCCGGTAGCCCAACCTCCCATGCGTCAGGATGACGATCAGCACGGCCGGCAGCCCAAACGCGATGAGGGAAGCCAGGTTCAGCGTCTCTTCGCCTGCGCCGGCAAAGAGGGGAACCCAGACCAGCTGCGGGGCACCGATGCTGGCGTGCAGCAGGTTCGCGAAGAACACGCTGCCGCGGGTGTGGTTGAAACAGCCACGTGAAGATGATCGCCAGCGCCATCACGAACGCGAGGAGAGGCCAAGGTCCCCCATAGGGGGCCGTAGCGCGGCTGCATGCGCGGGAGCGCGAAGCCGCGCCACCCGACCGCCTCAGGCAGCGCAACGCCGAAGAAGACCAAGGCGAAATACACCGGGTAGCGCACCAGGATGGGGTGGCTCAACCCGCGGAAGCCGGCCGAGCGTGCCAGGTTGCGCCGCGATGCCGAGCAGCAGCAGGATCGGTGCTCCGGCGAGGATGGCCACCCACCAGCCCCAGCCGGCGCGGTGCTGGGTCAGGCGGCGCCGCAGCCCCTGCAGGCCCTCCCTGCCGTCCATGACGCCCGCCAGGACGACCGCGGCCGCCGTCGGCCCCGCGAACGGCTTGAGGATGAACAGGGCGGTGTGGTCGCCGGGCAGCAGACCCCAGTCGGAGGGGATGTAGGGCGTGGAGATGATCCACGAGCCGGCGTGGGCAAGGACAAAGAAGGAGAGCAGAGAATGCGCGCGGATCACCTGACGCAATTCGCTTGGACCCACGGGCGCGCGTGGTGCCACCGGCGGCGTTCGCATGAGGAACCTTCTTCACGTCACCCGGATTCAATTGACGTGTAGGCGCCGCGCGCAGCCGAAGGCAGCGGCCAATGGGCCGGCGCGTTCGTCCATCCTGACCTCTGCCCGCGGAACGATGCGGCGTGGCCGGGGGATGAATGGCCAGGGCCGAGGAACGGGCGGGGGGCCTGCGCGCGCTGCCAGGCCTTCGGGCCGCGCGTCGATGTCTACGGCCCGCGGCGCCGGCGAGCCCGCCGTGGCCAGTACGCCCAGAGGGTGAGCGCCGCGGCCGCCGCCCATGCCCAGTGCGCGTCCGCGGTCTGCCTGCCCGCCGTGAGGACGGCCGCGGCGATCACGGCCGATGCGGCGAGGATCCCGCGCGCCATCTGGCGCGAGCCGGCGGCGGCCTCATCCAGGCGGCGCTGGATCGGCACCGTGTCCACCTGCACCCGCAGATCGCCCGCCTCGATGCGCTCGGCGATGCGCTCCACCCGCCGCGGCAGGCGGTAGAGCAGCAGGGCCATCTCGCGCACCTCGCGGACGATGACATCCCACGTGACGCCAGCCCCAGCCCTGGCCGGCTGGCCGCCCTCCGCGCCGGTCGCGCCTGTGGCTCCCGCCGCGTCTCCGGCACCGGCAGTGGTGCCGCTGGCGTTCAGGCCGAGGTAGGGCAGTGCGCTCTCCCGCAGCAGGCCCACGAAGTCGACGTCGGGGTCGAGCCCCGTGGCCAGGCCCAGGAGGATGCCGACCGCCCGCCCCAGGAACGCATACTGCACGGGAAGCTGGAACGGCTCGGAATAGATGAAGTCGCGCATTTCGTCCAGGAAGATCTGGAACTCGTGGCTGGAGGGGGCTGAGATCGGCACGCCCGACAGGCGGTCGAGGGCCATGCCGAGGGCCTTCTTCATGGTGCTGGTGTTGGCGTGCGCGCGCAGGAAGCCGAGCACGCGGATGGCGTCGATCAGGCCATCGAGGTCGTGTGTGATCACGGTGCTCACGAGCCTGCCAAACACCAGCCGGTCCCCGGGCGCGATCTGGCCCATCATGCCGAAGTCGACGAATACCAGCGAGCCGTCGGCCTCGACGAAGATGTTGCCGGGGTGGGGGTCGGCGTGAAAGAAGCCGTCACGCAGCACCTGGCGCAGATAGGACTGCACCAGAAGGCGCGAGACGGCCTTGGGGTCGACGCCGCTTCTCACGATGGCGTCACGGTCGCCAATGCGGATCCCGTCCAGGTACTGCATCACCAGCACCCGGCGCCGGGTCAGCTCGGGGTATACGGCCGGTGCGTGGACCATGGGGTCGGAGGCGAAGTTGGCGGCGAAGCGGGCGCCGTGCTCGGCCTCCTGGAGATAGTCCAGTTCCTGCAGCGTGATGGTCTTCAGCTCGTTGAAGATGGCGTCGAGGTCGACCCGCTCGCCCCACCGCGTCCAGCGATCGGCGAAGGCGAGCGCAATGGACACCGCGGCGAGGTCGGCCCGCACGATGGCGTCCAGGTGCGGCCGCTGCACCTTGACGGCCACTAGCCTTCCGTCGGCCAGGCGCGCGCGGTGCACCTGCCCGAATGACGCGGACGCGACAGGCTGCTCCTCCCAGTCCAGGAAGACCTGCTCCGGCGCCTGGCCAAGCTCAGCCTGGACGACCTCGCGCACATCCGCTGGGGACACGGGCGGGACCATGTCCTGCAGCTTGGACAGCTCGTGCGTGTAAACTTCGGGGAGCACGTCCACCCGGGTGGACAGGAACTGTCCCAGCTTGATGAGCAGGCCACCGAGACGCACCGCGGTCTGCCGCAGGCGTACCGCCTGACGCAGGAAGAGGGCCTGCTGGCGCGCCGCATACTCCGCCGGGCTCAGCCGGTCCTGCTGGCGCGTGAGCCACAGCAGCTCAAGCGAAATCCGGGCCGCCATCATGAGGACGGTGGCCATGCGCCGATACAGGGCGAACCGACTCACGCCCGCCTGCCCATGCCCGCCGCGAGGCGGAGGGAACGACCAACCAGGGCCGCGGGCACCGCCCGCCGCACGTCAACGACACGTCCGGCACGGCCCGCCCGCAGGACGGGGACCGGTAGGCTCACGCAGCCGGCCGCGGGAACGCAGCCGGCGCACGCATTGCCAGCGCCGCATGCCTGCGGCGTCGCCCCCGAAGGGCCAGGGCTGGCAACCGACCTAGGCCGTCGGCTGCGCCGGCGCCTCAGCCGGCTGCTCCGGCTCGTCGGCCAGCAGCTCATCCAGCGCCTCCCGCAGGCGGCGCCGGAACCGCCGACGCTTTTCGGGGTCCCCGCCCAGCATGCCCCCGCCGTGATGATGGTGCCGGTGACCTTCCCCGTCGCACTCCCGCCCCATCCACATCCGGCCCCGCCAGCCCGCGCGGCGGGCGCCGAACATGAAGCCCAGGCCGAAGAACGCGCACAGAATCCGGCACAGGAATCCGCGCATTTCGAACTCACCACCGTCCTCATTGTAACCCCGCGTCGCCACGCGCACAGGGGCCGGACGGACCGGCCGCGAAATGGCCAACAGGGAGTGGATGGGACATGGCTGACGGGCTGCTGGCCGGGCGCCGCGCCCTGGTCCAGGGGGTCGCCAACGAGCGCAGCCTCTGCTGGGGCATCGCGCGGGCGCTCCACCAGGCCGGCGCCGAGCTCTGCATGACCTACCAGAGCGAGCGCTACCGCGACCACGTGGAGCCGCTGGCCGCGCAGCTGCCGGGTACGTTCACGGCCCCGCTCGACCTGCAGCGGGACGCGGAGATCACGGCCCTGGCCGAGCTTTTGCACGAGCGCTGGGGCCGGCTGGACGTCGTCGTCCACGGCGCGGCGTTCGCCCGCCAGGAGGAGCTGCGCGGCGAGTTCGCCGAGACCTCGCGCGAGGGGTTCCTGCTGGCCATGGATGTGAGCGCCTACTCGCTGGTCGCGCTTGCGCGCGCCACGCGGCCCCTGCTGCGGGCGGCAGGCGGCGGCAGCATCATCTGCCTCACCTACATCGGCAGCACCCGGGTCGCGATGAACTACAACGTGATGGGCGTGGCCAAGGCGGCGCTGGAGGCCAGCGTCCGCTACCTGGCCAATGACTTCGGCCCGGACGGCATCCGCGTCAACGCCATCTCGGCCGGGCCCGTGCGCACCCTGGCCTCCAGCGCCGTGCGCGGGGTGCGCGAGCACATCGCCGAGGTGCGCGACCGCTCGCCGCTGCGCCATCAGACGGAGCCGGCGGAGGTCGGCGACGCCGCCGTCTACCTGTCCAGCCACCTGGCCCGCGGCACCACCGGCCAGATCCTGTTCGTGGACAGCGGCCACCACATCCTGGGCGTGTAGGCCGTGGATGTGCCCCGCATCGAGTCCGACGGTTCCCTCTCCTGGCTCCCGGCGGGGGCGCAGCGCCTGGCGGAGCTGCGGATCGTGCGCGGCGGCCTGACGACCGTGCACGCGGCGCCGGCCGAAGTGTATCGCCTCGGAGCCCGCTTCTACGTTCGCCGGCCCAAGCGCGGCGGCGCCTGGCACACCATCGAGCTCGACGCGGACGCGCTCGGCGCCCGCGTCGAGGCGGTCACGACCCCCGACGGCCGTGCTGCCGCGATTTTGACCGTGGATGGGGCCGCGAGGGCGGAGGGGCCGGCGTAGGCGGCGCCGGCGCCACGACCACAGCAATCACGGTGTCCCCGCTCAGGGCCACCGTCACGTGCGCACCGACCGCCAAGCCGCCGCTGACCTCCACGTTTGCGGCCATGGGAAGCACGGCGTCCACCTGGGGGCTCCCCGTGGTCTCAGCCGCAACCCCCGCCGGCAGCTGTCCCGGAGCGGCCCGCAGTGTGAGCACGCCGGGCGCCAGGGCCACCACGACGCCCTGGACGGGGCGCTCGGGCGACGCGGTGGCCGCCGCCGTCGTGCGGCCCGCCATGGATGCGGCCGGCGGCCGGAGTGCAGGCGGGCGGCCGTGCGCGTGTGCCATCACAGCCCCGCCGCCGGCAAGCACGAGTCCGGCGGCCACTACGTGACGGAGCATGTGGATCGCCTCCGATCAGAGGCGTTCGCAGCCGCCGCCGCCCATTCTGAGGGTCAGAGCTCCGCGATGGACTGGATGACGCGGTCCGGCCGCACCGGGAGGCGCTCGGACCAGGTGCCGGCTCGGCCGACCCAGACGGTGGCGAGGCCGGCCTCTGCGGCGCCGACGATGTCCGCCTCGGGATCGTCGCCCACCATGACAACGTCAGCCGGGTCCAGGCCCAGGGCGCGCACGCCGGCCAGCTGGGAAAAGGCCCGCCACACCCGTAGCCACGGATGGTGGAGGCCACGCGGGATGCATTGGATATCCACCACCGGCCCGTGCTCCCCTGGGAACCAGCGGTTGCGGGCCATGGCGATGAGGTCGGCCCCGGCCCGCAGCGCGCGCAGAGCCCGCGTCATCGCCGGCCGGCTGAAGGCGGCGTCGGTGTCTCGCCAAGCACGACGTGATCGCCGCCGTCCGGCAGAAGCGGGGGCTTGCGTTGCCCATGGGGTGGGGCAGGACCTGCGTGGCGACGCGATCGAGGATGTCGGCGACGGGCTGCCCGGCCTCGGGCAGGGGCGCATCCTGCAGCAGGCGCCACAGCTCAGGGGGCACGGACCGGTACCCGGGGCGGCCGGCCAGGTGGTCCAAGGCGAGGTCGACCGCGCGGTGGCCGAGCCGGCGGAGCCCATCTCCGTCGATCGCACACCCCCGAAGCGCGAGTTTGGTGGGGCGGCGCGATTCGCGCCGCCCCGCACAAATGCTCTTCAGACGTCCCCATAGAGGTAGAACTCGTACGGGTGCGGGCGC
>JAJYVM010000053.1 GCA_021792015.1 Bacillota bacterium
ACCGGCAGGTCGGGGACGCCCGCCTGGGTCGGGGCGGTGGGAGCCTCGCCGGCGTCCGTCGCCGCGCCGGCGAGGGCCGCGGCCGCGGCGGCCGCGGCGGTGCGGGCGGCGGCGGAGGCCCCGGGGCCGGGGGGCAGCTCGCGCACCGCGGGGACGGGCTCGGGCGCGCCATCGAGGCCGACCTCGTAGAGCTGCGCGCGGCCCTCGCTGCCGCAGAGGAAGCGCAGGCGGGCGGCGCCGCGCCACTGGAAGGCGCGCGTCAGCTGGCCGTAGCGGATCTCGCAGGGGATGGCGCCGCCGACGGGGCGGTCCAGCGGCGCGGTCAGGTTGCGGGCGGCGGCCAGACGGGCATCGGCGGAAGGCGCGTCAAGGGGCACGACCCACAGGCAGGCGGGCTGCACCCAGTGCGGCGCGCCCTGGCTCACCCCCGCAAAGGCGACGTACCTGCCGTCGGGGCTCACCTGCGGCCCGGCCTGGATGGCGCCGTCCCACGGCAGGAAGCAGGCGATGGGGGTCTGGCCGTCGGCGCCGACCTGCCAGAGGTCGGTGCCGCCCTCCAGGTTGATGCCGCGCTCGCGGTGGGCCCGCACCAACAGGCTCCTGCCGTCGGGGAGCCAGCAGGGCTCGTCGTGGGCGAAGCGGCCGTCCGTCAGGCGCCGCTCGGGCTCCGACCCGTCGGCCGCGACCACGTGGACGTGGGCGTAGCGGTCGTCGAAGAAGCCGCGTCCGTCGGCGCGGTAGTCGTAGTCGGCGATCACCCGGATGCGGGGACCTGCGGGCGCATTGGCTCCCTGCGGTCCTGGGCGCAGCTCCGCGGGCTCGCCGGGGTGGCGCGGCCCCTCCGGCGGCACCTCGACCTGGGCGACGAAGGCGATGCGGCTGCCGTCGGGCGACCAGCACGGGGCCTGGCCGGGGTTGGCGCCCGTCTCGATGCGCCGGGCCTCGCCGCCGGCCACGTCGATCACGTGCAGCTGCGGCTTGCCGGAGCGGTCGGACACGAAGGCGATGCGGTCGCCGGCCGGCGACCAGCGCGGCAGGCGGTCGCCCCTGCCGCCCGTCAGGCGGCGTGGCGCCTGCCCGCCAGCGGCCGGCACCACCCAGATCGCCGTGCGCGCCTCGTTGGCGTCGAGATCCATCTCCTGGCGCACGTAGGCGACAAGTGAGCCGTCGGGCGAGGCCTGCAGATCGCCGATGGCCTCGATCTGGAAGCGGTCCGCGGGCCGGCTGCCGAACGCGTCCACGTCCTCCACCCCTTCCGCGGGAGCCTGGCTTCGGGCGTGGGGCAGCCGCCTCCTGCCGGCCGCCGCACCCCTGCATGACCGGCCAGGCCGCCCGCATTGCATGGGACCGAGGGGATGACCCGCCCATGCTGCGCAGACACCTGGCGGCCGCCGGCGCCCTGGCCAGCCTGCTGCTCGCGGCCGCGCTCCTGGCCCCTGCCGTCCTGCGCGGACAGCAGGCCGTCGCCGTCTGCGGCGAGGTGCCCGGCGGCGTTGCCATGGACGGCGCCACGGCCGTCCTGTCCTCCATGCAGGCCGATTCCCCGGGGCCCGCACCCACTGCGCCCGGCGGATCGGAGACCTGGCGCCCCAACCCGACCGCCTTCGCGGCGGTCCTCGACCGCACGGGCGCGACGATCGAGATGGCGCGCTTCACGACCAACTTCAGGCACGCCTCGCCCTCGCAGGCCGCGAACATCGCCCTGACAGCCAGGAAGCTGACGGGCAAGGTGGTCGCGCCGGGCGCGGTCTTCTCGTACATCCAGGCCACCGGCCCCTACACCGAGGCGGGCGGCTACGGCTGGGGCCGCCAGTTCGTCGGCGACCGCATCGTGCCCACCATCGGCGGCGGGGTCTGCCAGGGCGCCTCGACCCTGTACAACGTGGTGCTGCTGGCCGACCTCCCGGTGGTCGAGCGCCACCAGCACGGCCTGGTCGTCCCCTACCTGCCGCCCGGGCGCGACGCGACCGTCACCGAGTCCGGCGGCCTCGACTTCCGCTTCCGCAACAATACCGGCGGGCCCCTGGTGCTCTGGGGCCAGGCCGTCGACCGAGAGCTGACCCTCGCGATCTTCGGCACGAAGGTGCCGCCCCGCGTCACCATCCACACCGAGATCCTGTCACGCAGCCACTACCGCACCGAGTACATCGACGCCCCCAACCTGCCGGCGGGCACGAGCGAGGTGGTGGCGCCGGGCCAGGACGGGGCCGTCTCCGACACCTGGCTGGAGATCCAGACACCGAGCGGGACGGTGCGGCGCAACCTCGGCCGCGACACGTACCGGTCCAGCCCCCGCATCGTCCGCCGCGGCACGGGACCGTGACGGCTGCGGTCGCGGAATGGGACGCGGCCTGAGGCCGGCTCCGGTCGGCTTCCGGATGCGGCGAGCGACGCGAAGCTGGGATCCGGAGAGCGCACCCGGCGGTCCGGTGTCGCGATGAGGGGGGATCCGGGGCTGGATGCGGCATGGGCGGCCGTGGCCGCCCGTATCGGGCTGGTCGGGGCCGAGCGCGTGCTGCTCAAGCGCCTGGGGGGGCGGGGCGGGGCCCTGGCCGCCACCTTCGTCTTCTTCGGCGTGGGGGCCCTCGGCATGACGCCCTTCGCCCTCGGCGCCGGACCCGTGCAGCCGGGCTACCTGCTCTTCGCCCTGCCCAGCGCGGCCGTGTACACCGTGGCCTTTCTCTGCTACGTGTCCGCGCTGCGCGAGGGCGAGGTCAGCGTGATCGGCCCGCTCGGCACCACCAACGCCATCTTCGTGGTCCTGCTGGCCGCCGCCCTTTACGGCGAGGGGCTGACCCTCAGCAAGGCCGCCGGGACGGTCCTGATCGTCGCCGGCGCGGCGGCGCTGCAGGCGGGCCCGCGAATCGGGGGCGGCCTCAGGCGGCGCTTTGCCGACCGGCCGGCGCGCCGCATGCTGGCCTACGCCCTGCTGCTGGCTTTGACGCGGATGCTGGACAAGGCGGGCGCGGGCCAGGCGCCGGCCTTGGTGTACGCGTGGACCGTCTTCATGGCGATCGCGGGGCTGCTCGCCTTCGAGCTGGCCCGCCGGGGGCGGCTGCGGGAGGTGGCGGAGTGCGTGGCCGGGGCGCCGCTCGTCGCCCTCGGCGCCGGGCTCTGCAACGGCGGCTCCTTCCTGCTGCTGATCCTGGCGCTGGCACGCCTGCCCGTCTCCCTGGCGGAGCCCCTGACGGCACTCTCGCTGCTGGTCACCGCGGCGCTCGCCCGCCTGTGGCTCGGGGAGCCGATCCGCGCGCGCTGGCTGCCGACACTGGCCGTGGTCGCCGGCTCCTGGTTGCTTCTGGGGGGCGGCGGGATGTAATATTTTGGTATCTGGAGGTGGTTTGGCATGGTGGTCCGCGAAGCGCCGGCGGCGCCGCCGCTTTCCCAGGCGACCTTCGCCTTCTTCGCCGCGCTTTCCGCCGACAACACGCCCGCCTGGTTCCACGCCCATGCCGCCGAGTACCGCACCCACGTGGAACGGCCCTGGCGCGCCCTGGTCGAGACGGTGGCGGGACCCCTTGCCGCGCAGCTGCCGGAGCTGGACTGCCAGGTCAAGGCCGGGCACGTGCTCAGCCGGATCACGGCGCGCTGGCCGCGGCCGGATCAGGCCTACCGGACGGAGCTGGTCGCCGCCTTCCGGCCGGCCGGGGACGACGGACGCCAGCCGCGGCTCTTCATGGCCCTGGCGGCCGAGGGGCTGCGCGCGGGCCTGGAGGTCCCGGCCCGGACGGCCGCATGGGACACGATCGCCCGCGCCCTGGCTGGCGACGCCGTCCGCGACGGGCCCGGCGGCGCCGGCGGGTGGGGTGAGTCGGGGGACGGTCCGCGGTGGTGGCTTGGCCGGCGGTCCCTGGCGCCAGGCGAGCCGGTCGGACACAGGGGCATCACGCTGCGGTTCCAGCGGCGCTGGTCGCCGGAGGCCGCCATCGACTCGGTCGCGCTCGGCGGCGAGGTACTGGACACGCTGCGCACGACCCTGCCATGGTACCGCCTCGCCGCGCAGGCGGAGCCGGCGGGTGACGACCGCACGGGCGACGCGGTGCTGCTCGCGGCGCTGCCGCGCAGCCTGCGCGCGGCGGTCTCGGCGGCAGCGGCGGCCGAGGGCGTCTCCGTGGCCGCCTTCATCGTCTACGCGCTCACGCGGACGGTGGCGCCGTGAGGTCGTCGCTCAGGCTGTGCAGCACGACGTCGGTCACCCGGTTGCTGCCGTCCACGAACACGACGCGCGCCGTGGTGGCGGCCACCTCCTGCTCCGTGAGCAGGGCCTCGCTGAGGATGATGACGCGGTCGCCCGGATGGAAGTGGCGGGCCGGCGGACCGTTGAGGCAGATGGTGCCGCCGCCGGCCGGCGCCTCCATCACGTAGGTCTTCCAGCGGGTGCCGTTGGCCACGCTGGTGATCTGGACGATCTCGAACGGGACCATGCCGGCGGCGCGGCAGAGGTCGGCGTCGATGCTGACGCTGCCCTCATACTCGAGCTTCGCCTCGGTAACCGTGGCGCCGTGGATCTTACCCTTGCAGAACAGCCGCAGCATGCGCCGAGCCACCCCCGCGCCAGGATATGCGCCCACGTCCCCTCGCTTGACCCCACGCCCGCGGCAGGATCCGCGCGCACCAGTCCACCCGCACGCGCGCACCGGAGCCACGCGCGCCGCCAGGGGCGCACGCGAACGCGTATCATAGACGGAGGGAGATCCATCGGCTGCGCCCGGAACGGAGGGGTCGCCATGGACCCGTGGTCAAGCGCCATCGTCGACGCGGCCGAGCGCGTCGCTCCGTACGTCGCGCACGTGGTGTCGGTCAACGCCAAGGAGAACCGCGCCTCGGTGGGCTCGGGCTTCGCCATCGACGCCTACCACGTCATCACCCATGCCCCCTTTGCGGCGGCTGACAGCGAGATCACGGTGCAGGTGGGCGGCAGAAAGCTTGGCGCCACGGCCGTGGGGACCGATCCGCTCTACTTCCTGGCCGTTCTGCGCTGCGACGCCCGCATCGGCCTGCCGCCCGTACCCTACGAGGACAGCCAGGCCGTGCGCCCCGGCCAGATCGTGCTTGCCCTGGGCGATCCGTACGGGACCGAGCATGAGGTCACGCACGGGATCATCACGGCCCTCGACAGGACCATCTACCGGCCCGAGCGCTTCCCCGTCGACGGACTGATCGTGACCGACGCCACCCTGCACGCCGGCAACGTCGGCGGCCCCCTGGCCACGCTGGAGGCCAACGTCGTCGGCCTGAACGGCCTGCCATTCTCGAACGGGCTGGGTCTGGCCGTCCAGGCGGACGTCATCATGCGGGTCGCAAACCAGATCATCGAGTTCGGCGGGGCCACGCACCCCTGGCTCGGCTTCTCGGGCCAGCCGGAGCTGATCGACCCCGCGCTCGTATCCCTGTTCGGTCTGCCCGTCAGCCGCGGCGTCATCGTCAGCCACGTGGTGGAGGGGGGCCCCGGCGAGCGCGCCGGCGTGCGGGCCTACGACATGGTCGTGCGGGTGGACGGCAAGGCCGTCACCCACCTCGGCTTCATCCGCCGCATCCTGGCGGCGCGCCGCTCGGGCGACCACGGCACGCTGACGGTCGTGCGGGACGGCAACCTGGTCGACCTGGACATCCCGGTCGAGGAGATCCCCCGGCTGGCCTCGGCCTAGCCCATCCACGGCGGCCTCCGGCCTCCATACCTGCGGGGAGGGCGGCCCCCGGCATCCGTGCCTGCGGAGGAGAGGGTCGGCCGCCCGGCGAAGTGCCCTCACTGAACTGGCTCGCGTGCGGCGCAGCCGCGCGCCTGTTGCCAAGGGGGCATCATCCGCATGCACGACCATCCTGTGGGCCTGCCCGACCTCTGCCGCTTCCGTCTCGTGGGCGATCCCCAGCTTTCGCCGGACGGGCGGCGGGTCGCGTTCACCCAGGTGGAGTTCGACACCGAGATGAACGGCTACCGCAGTGCCGTCTGGGTCGCGGAGGCCGACGGCAGCGCCTGCCGCCGTGTTACCTGGGGAAGCAAGGCCAAGGGCGGCGGTGCGCGCGAGCGCCGGCCGCGCTGGTCGCCGGACGGGAGCCGGCTGGCCTTTTTGTCCGACCGCTCGGGCGAGCCCCAGATCTGGGTGCTGGACCTTGCGGCGGGCGGCGAGGCCCGCCAGGTCCTCACGCGCTCGGCACTGTCGTTCTCCTGGTCGCCGGACGGCCGCTCGTTCGTGGCCGTCGCGCGCGACGAGAAGCCGAAGGCGGCGGAGCGCGACGCCCTCGGGCTGCCGCCGCCCGATGTCGCCTACATCACGCGCCTGCGCTACAAGTTCAACGGCGAGGGCATTCGCGACGGCCGGCGCAAGCACATCTATCGGGTGGACGCCGAGACGGGCGCCCTGAGCCAGCTCACGTTCGGCGAGGCCGACGACGACGCGCCCGCCTGGTCGCCGGACGGGCGGCAGATCTGCTTCGCCTCGGCGCGGGGCGACGAGGCCGACGTGGACTTCAGCGCCGACCTCTACGTCGTCGGCGCCGACGGCACGGGGCTGCGCCGCCTGACCGACACCCGGGGTCCGGCCGGCTCGCCGGCCTGGTCGCCGGATGGCCGCATGATCGCCTACCTCGGCCACCACGACCCGGTCTCGCGCAACACCTGCGTGTATGTGGTGCCGGCGGAGGGCGGGCCCGTGAAGAACCTCACCGCGGCCCTCGACCGCGTCGCGGGCTGCGACGTGGGCACGGACATGCGGATGGATGATGGCGGCCACGGCCCGACCTGGACCCCGGAGGGCATCCTGTTCGTCGCGACTGACCGCGGGTCGGCCCGGATCTACCGCTGCACACCGTCCGGCGAGGTCGCGCCCGTACGGGGCGCGACCACCGAATGCATCAGCTCGTTCAGCAGTCGCGGCGGCCGTCTCGCCTACACGGCCGGATCCGCCCTCAACCCCGGCGACATCTATGTCGACGACCGCCGGCTCACGGAGGTCAACGCCGCGCTGCTCGCCGAGGTGCGGCTCGCCGAGCCCGAGTACGTGCCCTACCAGGGCGCCGACGGGCTGCCGATCGACGCGTGGGTGATGCGGCCGGTGGGTTGGGAGAGCGGCAAGCGCTACCCCCTGATCCTGCAGATCCATGGCGGCCCCCATTCGTCGTATGGCCACACGTTCTTCCACGAGTTCCAATACCTCGCCGGGCTGGGCTACGGGGTGCTCTACGCCAACCCGCGGGGCAGCCAGGGCTACGGCGAAGCGTTCACGCAGGGGTGCGTTGGGGATTGGGGCGGCAAGGACTACGAGGACCTGATGAAGGCCGTCGACATGGCCTGCAGTTGGCCCTGGGTCGACGCGGGGCGTCTGGGCGTCACCGGCGGCAGCTTCGGCGGCTTCATGACCAACTGGATCGTCGGCCACACCCACCGCTTCCGGGCGGCGGTGACCGACCGCAGCATCTGCAACCTGCACAGCTTCTACGGCACCAGCGACATCGGCTTCCACTTCGGCTACCGGGAGACCGGCGGCGCCGACCTCTGGGACCACGAGGAGCGGCTCATGCAGATGTCGCCGCTGCGGTACGCCAAGAACGTGAAGACGCCGATCATGATCACCCACAGCGACCAGGACTACCGCTGCCCGCTCGAGCAGGCGGAGCAATGGTACGTGGCGCTGCGGCGCCTTGGCGTGGAGACGGCGCTGCTGCGCTTCTCGGGCGAGAGCCACGAACTGTCGCGCTCCGGCAAGCCGCGGAACCGAATCGAGCGGCTGAGCAGGCTCGGGGAATGGTTCGGCAAACACCTGTAGCGATGGACGCGGCCGTGCGGCGGACGGCAGCCGGCACGCCCTACCTGCGGGAGCCCGGGGTGGTGCTGCTGTCGAGGCCGGCCACGGATGTGGCGGGCTTGGTCCCGTTTCTCAGCGGTCTCAGCGACGAGTTCGCGGGCTATGTGAGCGATCCGACCCCGCTGCCGGCGGGCACGCTGCTGTGCAAGGTCGCCGGTCAGATCTGCTACGAGTCGTTTGGGCCGAAGCGGACGAAAAACCGCGGGGCCGAGCGGTATTTCGCCAACATCATGGAGCAGGGCCACGGCAGCGTCCTGGAGCACGCCAACTACACGGTGTTGCTTTACGGCGTCAGCCGCTCGCTGACCCACGAGCTCGTGCGTCATCGGCACCTGTGCTTTTCGCAGGTCAGCCAGCGCTACGTGAGTGTGGCACGCTTCGTGGAGCGGTCCGAGTTCCAGGCCGATCCCGACCTCCACGCGGCGTTCGAGGCGCGGATCGACACCGCCGCGCGGCAGTACGCCGAGCTGACGGAGGCCCTGCGGGCGCGGCGGGCCGCCGATGGGGGGGCTTTCGCCACGATGGCGCCTCGCGACCAGCGCAAGGCCGTCCAGCAGGCGGCGCGCGCGCTGCTGCCCAACGAGACGGAGGCGCCGATCGTGGTGACGGGCAACGTGCGCGCGTGGCGTCACGTCATCGCCATGCGCACCAGCCCGCACGCGGAGTCCGAGATCCGGCGGTGCATGCACCGCGTGTGGCAGGTGCTGGCCGCGGAGGAGCCCATCCTCTTCGGGGACTATGCAGAGCAGCCGCTGCCGGACGGGACGACCGCGCTGTCCACCCCGTATCCGAAGGTGTGACGCCAATGGCCACGGTCGCCGTGGTGTACTCGGGAGACGACGAGGCGCGGCAGCGGGCGGCGGCGGGTGAGCCCCGCTATGCGGCCGTGCTGGCCGAGCTGCGCCGCCAGGGTGCGGAGGCCATGCCCGTCGTGTACGCGGATGAGGTGGCGGACGAGGTCCGCCGCCAGCTGCGGGGGGTCGGCGCCGCGATCGTGTGGGTCGATCCCATTCATGGCGGGGGGAAGACGCGGTCCGTGCTGGACCCGCTGCTGCGGGATGTGGCGGCGGCCGGCGTGTTCGTCAGCGCGCACCCCGATGTGATCCTGCGCATGGGCACGAAGCAGGTCCTCTACGACACCCGCGAGATGTCGTGGAGCAGCGGGGACATCCGCCTGTACCGGTCGGCGGAGGAGCTGCGCGCGGGGCTGCGGATGGTTGCGGGGACGCGCGTCCTCAAGCAGAACCGTGGCAATGGCGGCAACGGGGTGTGGCGGCTCAGCCCGGCCGGCGGCGACCGCGTGCGGGTTCTGCACGCCCGGCGCGGGAGCCGGGAGCAGGAGATGGCCGTGGGCGACTTCGTGGCGATGTGCGCGCCGTACTTCGCCGGCGACGGCCAGGTGCTGGATCAGCCCTTCGTGCCGCCGGAGCCGGCGGGCATGGTGCGCTGCTATATGACCCTCGACGAGGTCGTCGGCTTCGGCCACCAGCACGTGACGGCCCTCACCGGCACCGAGCCGCCACCGCCGGCGCCGCGGCTCTACTACCCCCCGGAGCAGCCGGAGTTTCAGGACCTGAAGGCGCGCCTGGAGAGGGAATGGCTGCCGCGGCTGCGGGCCGTGCTGGGGCTCGATGCCGAGGCGCTGCCCGTGATCTGGGACGCCGATTTCCTGCCCGGCCCGGTGCTGTGCGAGATCAATGTGAGCTGCGTCTCGCCGTTTCCCGACGCGGCCCTGCCGCGGCTGGTGGCGGCCACGGTGGCGCGGGCCGGCCGGCGGTAACGGCGGCGGATCGCCACCACGGACGGGCCGAACGCTGGGGCCGGCGCGCGGAGAGTGGGCCATGCCGCACGCCTTGACGGTCGCCGCGGTGGTATCCTCTCCCCATGGCCGCATCCTGGCGCAACTGGCGGGTGGCGCCGCGCGCGGAGCCCGTACCGGGGGGAATCCGCGTCCACGGGCTGCTCTGCGGGGGCTGAGTCGCCCGGGTCTCGCGGGCCCTGGCAGGGTCCGCCTACGATCCGGCCACCGACACCTTCGCCGTCCGCGGCGAGGCGCGCCACCTCGTCCACCGTGTGGAGTCCACGGTCATCCTGCCGCGGCTGCGCCGCTTCCTCGCGCGGCGCTTCGGAGGTTGAGCCGGGCGCGGCGGAGCCCATGTTTGGCCGCCGGAACCCGTGGCGATACTCGACGCCAAAGGGGGAAAGCCCGATGGAAGAGTATCGGCCCGCGGATCTCTCGCCCGATGCGCTGGCAGCCGTCCGACGGCTGGAGCGGGAGCTTGGGGTGACCCTGGTCGCCTACCAGCCTGCCGCCGAGGGGCCCCGGCCGGAGCCGCACCACGCATCTCGCTGATCCGCGGCAGGATGTTGGCGGGGCGCGCAGAACGGTGCTGCGTTCGAAACAGTGCACGTGTCTGAAACGGAGGACCCTGCGCTGCGGACCGTGGCCATGGCCCTGGCGGCCTTCGTACTTGTCAGCCTCGCAGCGCTGCCGGCCGCGGCGGCTGGTAGCGCTGCACCACCCATTCCGCTGCTCCACGGCAAGGCCGCGGTTGTCTACGACGCCACGTCGGGCAAGTTCCTGTACTCACAAAACGGCAGCGCCGAGCTGCCGATGGCCAGCCTGACCAAGATGATGACGGCCTTTGTCGCCCTGCGGGATTGGCACGACAACATGTCGCGCAAGATGGTGGTGCCCAAGCAGGTCAGCCAGGTCTACGGCACGATGATCTACCTTCAGCCGGGCGAGGTCTACACGTTCAAGCAACTCATGCTGGCGATGCTGCTCGACTCGGCCAACGACGCCGCCGTGGCCATCGCCGTCAACGTCGGGGGCAGCCAGAAGGCGTTCGTGGCCCAGATGAACCAGGACGCGCGCCTGCTCGGTCTCACCCACACCCACTTCGTCAATGTCGACGGGCTGGATGCCCCGGGGCACTACAGCTCGGCCCGCGACCTGGCCCTGCTCGGGGCGGCGGACATGACCGACCCGGTCTTCCGCCAGATCGTGGACACGCGCCATGCCACCATCCCCTGGCCCGCCAAGCACTCCGTGCGCCAGCTCTACAACATCAACGAGATGCTGACGATCTTCCCTGGGGCCGATGGCATCAAGACCGGGTACACGACGAACGCCCTGAACTGCGTGGTCGCCTCCGCCAACAAGGGCGGCCACGAGGTGATCGCGGTCGTCATGGGGGAGACTCGTTACACGGTCTGGCAGGACGAGTCGGCCCTCCTGGCCTGGGGCCTGAAGGCGGCCCAGGCGGACCCGCTGCTGCCGCCGCCGCCGACCCTGCCCATGGTGTTCCGGCTGCCGGCCGCCCAGGTGGCATCGCTGCACGCCGTGCCCCGGTCCGGGCCGGGCGGCGCGCCCTGGGCCCTGGTCGCGGGCGTCGCGGGCGTCGGGGGCGTCGCCGCGGCGATCCAGCGCAACCGGCGGCCACGCCGCTGGCGCTGGCGGGGGTTCGGCGGTGGCCGGAGGATGCCGCGCATGCCGCGCATGAGGCCCATCCCGTACTCGCACATCGCCCGCGACGACTGAGGCCCAGTCGGGCGGGACCGCGATCGCGCAGCTGCCGGAACGCGATCCAATCGCCGTGCCGGCAGTGAAGGCGCCCGCTTGCCGGGGGGCTCCGGCCGCGGCCACATCCGCCCCCACGGCCAGCCGCGCTCACACCCGGCCCTTGCGGGCTCGGCGCGGTCCGGTGCCCACGCCCGCGCTCCCGCGGCTGCGGACAGCCATTGGGCTTCCCCCTGACGTCGTCCACCCCCCCGGCGCGCAAAAAGCCGGCCGCCGGGCAACCCGGCGGCCGGCCGCGGCGCTTGGCGGGGCAGCGCCCTACGCCGGCGTGATCGGAGGCAGGTCGAGCTCGCGCACGTACGCGCCGAAGGCGCGCACCTCCTGGCTCAGGATCCCCTCCAGCTTGTCGAGCTGGCGGTCGGTCTCCTCGGCCACCTCGCCGAAGGCCTGATAAGTCTGCCGCGTGGGCGCGAAATCGGCCGAGCTGACAACGCCCATGAGGAACGCGACGCGATCATTGAGCTTGGGTCCGAAGTTCAGCGCGTCCTGCGGGCTCTTGCCGGCCGTCTGGATCAGCTCGGCCTCGACCTCGCCAAGGCGCTGCTTCAGGGCCTCGGCCCGCTCCTGCAGGCCGGCGTTGCCCTTGCCGCGGCCCACCCACTCGTCGGCCTGGCGGCGGACGGCCCGGATGCGGTTCACGGCCTCGTGGACCTGCGACAGCTTGTCGCGGACCTGCATGTGAAGGTCGAACTGGGCCTGCAGGTCCTCCCGCGAGCTTGGCACGCGCGGGTCCTTGAGGATTTGAAACGTCTGGCTGTGGGTGCCGCCCGCCACCTCCAGCTCGATGCGGTACTCGCCGGGCAGGGCGACCGGACCGCCCGACCAGCGCTCACCGGCGGCGCCACCCTCCAGCTTGACGGCCTCGGGATAGCGCATGTCCCACACGAAGCGGTTGGCGCCGGCTGCGGCGGGAAGGCTCGCCACATCGTCGGACTTGTCGTTGCTGGAGAAGGTGCGGACGACCTCGCCCCCGGCCTCGCGGATGGTGAGCCTGACCTCGCCCTCGGGCTTGGCCGGCAGGTGGTAGTGCACGACGACGCCGTTCGGCGGATTCTGGCCCGCGTCCAGGAAGTACGGCTGGCCGTTGGCCGGCTTTCCCTTCATGTAGTGGGAGGCGCCGGCCGGCAGCTCGATGACGGCGACCGGCTTCTCATAGCCCTGGTCCTTGGGCAGCAGCAGGTGCCCACCGACCTTGAAGCGCACGGCGGCCTGCGGCTGGAACAGGTGCACGCTCGCCGCGTCGGCGTCCTGGCGCAGCATGGCGGCGGCACCGTCGAGGATCCAGAAGCTGCGCCCGTGCGTGGCGGCCACGAGGTCTCCGTCCTTGATCTGCAGGTCGTGCACGGCGACCACGGGCAGGTTGAGCCGCAGCGAGCACCAGGAGGCGCCATCGTCGAAGGAGACGTACACCCCGCCCTCCGACCCGGCAAACAGCAGGCCGCGGCGCACGGGGTCGGCGCGGATCACCCGCGTGTACTCGTGCTCCGGGATACCGCCGGCGATCGCCGTCCAGGTGCGGCCATAGTCCGATGTCTTCAGCAGGTAGGGGCGGGGGTCGTCCAGCCGGTGGCGACTGGCCGCCAGGTAGGCGCCCCCGGCCTCGAACGGGGACGGCTCGACGGTGCCCACCCGCGACCACTCGGGCAGCTGCGCCGGGGTGACGTTCTCCCATGTGCGCCCGTCGTCCCTGGACACATGGACAAGACCGTCATCCGAGCCGGCCCAGAGCACGCCCCGCTGCACCGGCGACTCCGCGAACGCGAAGATGGTGCAGTACACCTCCACGCCCGTGTGGTCCTTGGTGATGGGACCCCCGGAGGGGGCCTGCTTGTCGGGGTCGTTCCGGGTGAGGTCGGGGCTGATGATCTCCCAGCTGGCGCCCTCGTCCCGGCTGCGGAAGGCCTGGTTGCCGCACATGTAAAGCACGCTGGGGTCGTGCGGGGAGAGGGCGACCGGCGAGGTCCACTGGAAGCGGTACTTGTATTCGCGCGCCGCCATCCCGGCCGTGCGCGCGGGCCAGGGCGACACGTCCCGCTTCTGGCGCAGGGCGTGGTCGTAGCGGGTCAGGCGGCCGCCCTCGCCACCGCCGGAGCTGCTGGCGAAGATCACGCCGGTGTCGGGCCGGACGGCGATCGAGGCGCTCTCGGCGCCACCAAAGTCGAACCACTCGCGGTCGAAGATGCCCGACATCTCCGAACGGCTGGGCACCG